>CAXUKA010000117.1:0-16210 GCA_964251335.1 uncultured Hymenobacter sp. | reverse complement strand
CACGGATCTTGAGTCCGGCGAAACGTTCACGGCCCCCGGCCTGCTGCGGTTGCGCGTCGATGGCGGTGATTTTATGTCGTCTTATAAAGGCTTGGAAGAAGCCTTTGCCCACGTGCGCCAGCGCGGCGGCCCGGCCCTGGTACACGCCAAGTGCCCACTGCTAGGCCACCACACCAGCGGCGTGCGCCGCGAGTGGTACCGCGGCGATAACTTGCTCGAACACCAAACACTCGACCCGCTACCGCGCCTGCACCGCCGCTTGCTGCACGCCGGAGTCACCGAGGCCGACCTCAACGCCCTAACCGCTCAGGCTCGCGCCACCGTGCGCCAGGATTGGGCCGAAGCCCTCGCCGCGCCCGACCCCAACCCGGCCACCTTCGCCGACCACGAGTTTGCTCCACCCGCCGTGACGGCCGAAGCCGGCGAGCGCGTCCCCGCCGGGGCCGACAAAGTGCTGATGGTAGATGCCGCTCTGCACGCCATCGATGATATCCTGCAAGAGTTTCCCGAAGCGCTGTTTTACGGCCAGGACGTGGGCGGCGAGCTAGGCGGCGTGTTCCGCGAAGCCGCGCTGCTGGCCAAAAAATACGGCGACCGCCGCGTGTTCAACACGCCTATCCAGGAGGCGTACATTGTGGGCAGCACGGCGGGCATGGCGGCCGTGGGCGCAAAGCCGATTGTCGAAATTCAGTTTGCCGATTACATCTGGCCGGCGCTCAACCAACTGGTGGAGGAGCTTAGCAAAAGCTGCTACCTCAGCATGGGCAAGTTTCCGGTGCAGGCGCTCATTCGGGTGCCCATCGGGGCGTATGGGGGCGGCGGGCCGTATCACTCGGGCTCTATTGAGAGCACGCTGCTCACCATTCGGGGCATTAAGGTGGTGTACCCCAGTAATGCCGCCGATATGAAAGGCCTGATGCGGGCATCGTTCCTCGACCCTAACCCGGTGATTATGCTAGAGCATAAAGGCCTGTATTGGAGCAAAGTGCCCGGCACCGAGGACGCTAAAACTGTAGAGCCAGCCGCTGGCTACGTTATCCCATTGGGTAAAGCGGCCATCGCCCAGGCGGCCGACGCGGAGAAGCTGCGCCAGGGCGGCACGTGCGTGGTCATCACCTACGGCATGGGCGTGCATTGGGCGCGCACGGCCAGCCGCAATCATGCTGGTCTGGTCGAGATATTAGACTTGCGCACCCTCAACCCGCTCGATTGGGAAGGCGTGCAGGCGGCCGTGCGCCGCCATGGCAAAGTGCTGGTGCTCACTGAAGAGCCATTGCTGAATAGCTTCGCCGAGAGCTTGGCGGGGCGTATCCAAACTAATTGTTTCCTGGACCTCGACGCGCCAGTAGCCACGCTGGGCGCGGCTAATCTGCCGGCCATTGCACTCAATGTGGAGCTGGAGAAGCAGATGCTGCCCTCGGCTGAGAAGGTGGAAAAGGTATTGGCTAAATTGCTGGCCTATTAGGGTAGATAGCCAATAAAAAGCCGAGTCATGCAGAGTGTAGCATGGCTCGGCTTTTCTGGTTATGTAAGCTACGCAGCGGCCAGCGGCTGCGCCTCGAAGCCGGCCTCTTCTACCAGCGCCACTACTTGGGCGGCGGGCAGGTCGGTGGTCACCGTCAGAACTTTATCAGGGTTGCTGGTATCGACCTGCCAGGACGTAATTGCCGGTTCAGCATTGAGCGCAGGCGTGATGGCCCGCAGGCAGTTGGCGCAGTTGATGGTCGTTTTGAATTGTTGGGTAGGCATAAGAAAAGCAGGAGAAGCCCCGCGAAAAAGAGTGACAATTGGCCAATAAACAGCCAAGCCCCGCTTTTTGTGTTGCCAGCTTACCCAGCCGCTGGCAGCACTGTGCCACGCACTTCGCCCAGCCCGATACGAATGCCATTCCGCTCCGCATAGCCGCGTAGAATGACCGTGTCGCCATCGCGCAAGTACCCCATTTGCAAATCGTTGGGTAAATTCAGGAGCTGCGTACCGCCCTGCGTCATTTCCAGCAGGCAGCCCAGTGAGCCCGGCGTTGGCCCGCTAATAGTGCCCGAGGCGCAAAGGTCACCCACTTCGAGGGGGCAGCCGTTGGCCGTGTGGTGCGCGAGCTGTTGTGCCATGCTCCAATAGAGGTAGCTCGCGCTGGTATGGCTGATGACGAGCGGCGTAGCCGTAGCGCCAGCCGGTTGCAGCAGCACTTCCAGTTGAATATCAAAGTGATGCTCGCCCGACGTTTGCAGGTAGGGCAGGGGCGTGGGCTCCTGCACCGGCCCCGCCACGCGGAAGGGCTCCAGCGCATCGAGCGTCACGACCCAGGGCGATACGCTGCTGGCGAAGTTTTTCCCCAGAAACGGCCCCAATGGCTGGGCTTCCCAGCGCTGCACATCGCGGGCACTCCAATCGTTAAACAGCAGCACGCCAAAAATATGGTCTTCGGCTTGGCCGATAGCCACAGTTTCACCTAGCGCCGTGCTCCGGCCCACTACGAAGGCCGTTTCCAATTCAAAATCGAGCTGCTGGGTGGGGCCAAAAACCGGCTCGGTCTGGCCAGCCGGCAGGTACTGCCCGTTGGGCCGCTTGATATCAGTGCCGCTCACCACTATCGAGCTGGCCCGGCCGTGATAGGCCACGGGCAAGCGTGACCAGTTGGGCAGCAAGGGGTTATCGGGCCGAAAGAGCTTGCCCGCGTTGGTGGCGTGCTCGCGGCTGGAGTAAAAGTCGGTATAGTTGGCGGGCTTCACCGGGCGCAGCATGGTCACATCGCGCTGGCGGATTAGGCAGGTGCGCACGGCCAGCTCATTGTCGCGCAGGCTAGGGTTGTCGTGGCGTAGCAGCTCGCTCACGCGCTCGCGCACGGCCCGCCAAGCGCGGGGGCCTAGCTTCAAGAAAGCATTGAGCGAGCGCCGCCGAAATACTTTCGGCAAGGCCGCCCCTAGCTCGGGCACGTCATCGGCCACGCTGTCGAAGTACCCAAGTTGGGCGCAGGCATATAAGTCAAGCGCATAGCCGCCAATAGCCACGGCCACGCGCGGCCCCCAATCGGGCAGGTCGATTATCCCGAAGGGTAGGTTTTGAATCGGAAAATCGTCGGTGGGCCGGATGTCAATCCAGGAGTGCAGGCTGGGGTCGTTGGCGGGCGAAGCGGGCATAGGAGCAAAAAGGGGCGGATGCTGATATCCGTAAAAAAACGTCTGTCATGCTGAGCTTGCGAAGCATCTTCTCACGCCTGGATTAGTGATTCCAGCGTGAAAAGATGCTTCGCAAGCTCAGCATGACAGACGTATAACGTAAACTAGCTTAAAGTAGTCTAGCGCGCTTCGACGGCCGTAATCTCGGGCACGGCCCGGCGCACGGTGTCTTCGAGGCCGGCACGAGTCATGGGCGACATGGGGCAGGCCCCACAAGCGCCTTCCCACTCCAGCTTCAGCACGCCCTCGGGCGTAATCTCGGCCACGCGTACGTTGCCGCCGTCGGTGGCCAAGTACGGGCGCAGCCCATCAAGGGCTTGCTCGACACGGGACAAAACAGTATCCATATTCAGGTAATTAGCAGGTAGCAGAGAGCAATGAACAGCAACGCAAAGAACAAGGTGCCGCGCGTAATTCAGGTGAAGAATACGCGCATCCTGCTCAAGCGTAGTTGTTAGGGGTTCATTGTAACAACAGTCGTTTTGGGGGCCATGTTGTTGCGGATGCTGACCTGGCGGGCCAGGCTTTCAGCTAAATCCCGGAACGTGCCAGCCTCCGGCGAAGTTACGTCGGCGAGCACGGCCGGGCGGCCGGTGTCGCCGGCTTCGCGCACGGCCTGTATCAGCGGCAGCTGGCCCAGCAGCGGCACCTCGTGCTTGTCGGCCAAGCGCTTGCCGCCACCTTCGCCGAAGATATAATACTTATTGTCAGGTAATTCGGTGGGCGTGAACCACGCCATGTTTTCGATAATGCCCAGCACCGGCACGTTTATTTGCGGTTGCCGGAACATCTGCAAGCCCTTCTGCGCATCCATGAGCGCCACCGGCTGCGGCGTCGTCACGATGATGGCCCCGGTCACGGGCACGGTCTGCACCATGGTGAGGTGAATGTCGGACGTGCCGGGCGGCAAATCGAGCAGTAGGTAGTCGAGGTCGCCCCATTCTACCTCCGTAATAAACTGCTTGAGCGCCGACGAGGCCATCGGCCCGCGCCACACAATGGCGTTTTCGCTCGGAGCCAGGAAGCCGATGCTCATCAGCTTCACCCCGTATTTTACGATAGGCTGAATCCGGTTTTTGCCTTGCTGGTCCTGCAATACGTGCGGCCGGGCATCTTCTACTCCAAACATCATGGGCATACTCGGCCCAGAAATATCGGCGTCAATCAGTCCCACTTTGGCCCCGCTGGCGGCCAGCGCCACGGCCAGGTTGGCCGTCACGGTGCTTTTGCCCACGCCGCCCTTGCCCGAGGCAATGGCAATGATATTCTTCACGCCGGGCAGGATGGTGTTGTTATTCCGCATGGTCGTCACGCGCGACGTCATCTGAATCACCACGTTGGCGTCTTTGTCCACCATCGTGTGCACGGCGCGCTCGCAGGCATCATGGATGAGCTGCTTGAGCGGGCAAGCGGGCGTAGTGAGCACCACGGTAAAGGACACCGTACGGCCCTCTACCTTAATGTCTTCCACCATATTGAGCGTAATCAAGTCCTGCCCCAAATCGGGCTCTTCCACGAAGCTCAGGGCGTGGCGGACGGCTTCTATCGTTAGTTCTGGCATACTAGGCAAATGCGCTGCGATGAGCGCAACTGCAAAGATAACCCCTGCGGCGGGGTAGGGGTTTCGGGAGGGGAGGTGCGAGAGTACTAAATTGCGGGCAGCCGACTAATCAGGTGGTTAAAGTGGACTCCGCATTAGGTGTTATGGTGAAGCATCTGTTCTTAGCAGGCCTTTCTATTGAGGTAGCTTTTGCTACTGCTGCCTGTTCAGCCTCAACCGCAAAAGTGGATGCTATATCTCTCATCTCCGTAGATACAATTTACAACACTTCGACACAGCAGCTGAAGAGTGACCGAATACCGGATAGCGTTTTTCAAATGACAAACCTGCGGGAGTTGTCTATCAGTGGAATGGATTGTGATTATGTGAAACGTGATACAGAAGGCAGAGTGATTGTGGATTGCTGGATGATAAAAGAAATTCCAATTACTATTAAAAATTTAAAGGCGCTGACAACTCTTTCCTTACCACTTAATGCTATTTCAAGAATCCCCGATGAAATAACACAGTTGACCAATCTGGTTTCAATCAACCTAACGGATAACGCTGGCCTATCTAATGTTGATAATCTCACCCGATTAAGCCAGCTAAAATACCTAGGCCTTTATGGCTGCAACATAAAAAGATTGCCCGCTAATATTGGCGACCTGAAAAATCTCAAAGAGCTTGGTCTTGTAGGTAACGACATTGACAAGGTTGAGCTAGCAAGAATTAAGAAAGCTTTGCCAAATTGTAAGGTCATTTTTTAAACCACTACTGTCTATTAAATCGAGATAGGTTTACGGGGTCGGCAATACCGAGCGAGGCCGGTCGGCCGGGGGCACGCCCCAGGTGGGGCTGGGCCGTGGGCCCATCTCAAACACCAACTGGCCACCTTGCAACAGGTCGCGGTGCGTAATATATGACTTCGAGTAAGGTTTGCCGTTCAACGAAACCCGCTGAATGTACTTGTTGGCTAAGCTGTTATTGCGCGCTTCAATTGTGAGCGTTTTGCCGCCAGCTAAGGAGATAATAGCTTGATTAACCGAAGGACTGCCGAAGATATACGCGCCATTGGCAGGGTTGAGCGGGTAGAAGCCGAGGGTAGAAAAGACGTGCCACGCCGACATTTGCCCCACGTCTTCGTTGCCGATGATGCCATCGGGCCGGGTGGTGTAGAAGTTTTCGGTGATGTAGCGCACTTTTTCGGCGGTTTTCCAGGGCTGGCCGGCGTAGTTGTAGAGGTAGGTAATGTGGTGGCCCGGCTCGTTGCCGTGGGCATACATGCCGATGAGGCCCGAGATGTCGGGCGAAGCTTCGGCCCCCATGCTGCCCGATACCACAAACAGCGAGTCGAGCTTCTGGCTGAAGGCTTTATCGCCGCCCAGCAGGCCGATGAGGCCCTCCACATCCTGCGGCACCAGCCAGGTGTATTGCCAGGCGTTGCCCTCGGTGAAGTCATTTTTGCGATGCACCGACGCGAACGGATTGAACGGCGTGCGCCACTCCGTTTGCGACAGGCGGCCCCGCATGAAGTTGCTTTTTTTATCGAAGTAGTGCTGGTAGTTTCTGGCCCGCTCGCTGAAATAGGTATAGTCGGCGATTTTTCCCATCTTTTTGGCCATTTGGGCAATGCACCAGTCATCAACGGCGTATTCCAGCCCCTTCGACACGCTTTCGACCACGCTATCGGCCGGGATGAAGCCCTGCTTTTTTACGAATTTCAGGCCCTCGTCGTCGCGCATGGCGGTGGCTTTCACGGCTTCGTAAGCCAGGTTGGCGTCGAAGCCGTGGAAGCCTTTGAGGTAGGCATCGGCCACTACGGGCACGGCGCTGTAGCCCACCATGCAGTTGGTTTCGTTGGCCATGAGGTGCCACACGGGCAGCTTGCCCTGCTGCTGGTAGATGGCCAGCATGCTGCTGACCATGTCGTTGACGCGCTCGGGCTGGAGCAGCGTAAACAGCGGGTGCGCCGCCCGGTAGGTATCCCAGAGCGAAAACGTGGTGAGGTTGGTGAAGCCTGCCTTGGTATGCACGCGCTGGTCGGTGCCCCAGTAATCGCCGTTGTGGTCGTTGAAGACCGAGGGAGCTACCATGGTGTGGTAGAGCGCCGTGTAGAAGGTTTTCATCCGCGCCGCATCGGCCTGAATGCGCACCTTTTGCAGCTCTCGGTTCCAGGCTGCATCGGCCTGGGCCACGGTTTTATCGAAGTTCCAATGCGGAATTTCGGCCCGGATATTGGCCAGCGCGCCCGCCGTGCTGATGGGTGAGATGCCCACTTTTAGCAGCACCTGCTCGCCGGCTTTGGTCGTGAAGGTGACGACGCCTTTCAACCGATTGCCAGTGGCGGCGGGCGTGGTATTACCAAGCGAATCAAGCACCTGCACGCTGCTAAACTGCCGGATGGGCCGGGAGAAAACGGCCGCGAAGAACAGCCGCTGGTGGTCGGCCCAGCCTTTGGAAAAGCGGTAGCCTACGAGCGTGCTGTCATTGAGCTGCTCGATGTGGGTATCGGTGGCCGCATCCCAACCAATGCCTTGCTGCAAATCGAACACGAGGTGCGCCGCGTCGGACTTCGGAAACGTGTAGCGATGAAAGCCCACGCGCTCGGTGGCCGTCAGCTCGGCTTTGATGTCGTAGCGCTTCAGCCGCACGGCGTAGTAGCCGGGCCGAACGCGCTCTTCCTTGTGCGAAAACAGCGATACGAAGCCGCTGGCGGGGTTTTTAAGCGTGCCTTTGCGTACGCGCACCGGGCCGGTGGTGGGCATCACGGCCACGTCGCCGAGGTCGCCAATGCCAGTGCCGCTCAAATGCGTGTGCGCGAAGCCCACGATGGTGGAGTCGGAATAGTGGTAGCCCGAGCACCAGTCCCAGCCCTGCGATAAGTTGGTTGGCCCCAGCTGTACCCCGCCGAATGGCACGTTGGCCCCGAGAAATACGTGGCCGTGAAAGCCGGTACCGATGTATGGGTCAACGTATTGCGTGAGGCTGGGTAGTTTGGGCGCAGTTGCCGGCCGCTGGGCAGCGGCCACCAGTGGCAACGTAGTCAGGGCAAGAAAGCGGAGGGCGAAACGATTCATAAAGGGTGGGAATTCAGTAGTGTAGAACGGAGTGGCACTCCGTTTTGCCGCGTTAGCGGCAAGGTAGTTGGTTGTTTGCGTGAGCCGACGCGAGCTTGGCGCGTTGCGCCAGAATGGAGTGGCACTCCGTTCTACTTGCTTACTGGTAGCAGCTGTTTATCCACGTTCCAACCCTCCACCGACACCAGCGGCGCGGGCACATCAGACGTGGGCGTGTAGTCGAGCGTAATAGTCCGGCTTTCGCCAGGTAGCACCGACACGTAATTATCGCTGTAAAATACCGGCAGGATGCGCTTTTGCGTGGCCGGATTCACAAAGGCCAGCCGGTTGAAGAAGGCCACCGGTGCGCCGGCAGGGTTGCTTAGCGTAACGTCGATTTTGCCAGCAGCAGCCTGCCGGGCGGCAAGCTTTACGGAAGACTTTGCCAGGCTTTGCAGCCCCGAATATTGCCCGCTGGCATCGGCCAGCCAGTAGAAATTTCGACTGACAACCTGCTTATTCAAATCCAATAATTGCAGGGATAGGAACAAGCCTTTTTCCTTGCCCAGCCGCCGCACTATCCGGTTGATGGGTAGAATATTCTTCGCCATCGAAGGGTTTATTTCCACGATTACCTGCGTGATACCGGTTTTCTTGCCAGCCATGTCATAGGCATCCACCACTAGCATCAGGTCGCGTCTGGTGTCAAACAAGTTGTTGGTAATCATCACCGTGCTATCCACCGGATTGTACATGACATGCAGCGGCTCGCTGCCGCTGCGCAGGCCGTAGAGGCAGGCGTTGGGGTCGAGGTAGTAGTCGTACATCTGGCCGCGCAGGGCGGTCCAGGGGTTCTGCGTTTTCCAGATAATGCTGCCCGTGTACCAGTCCCACATGTGCGCGCTGAAGCCTTCCATAAGGGCGCGGTACTGGTCGTAGTTGACGAGCTGTGCCTTGCGGCCGAAGTCGCGCACGTCGGTGGGTGCGCCGTAGGGCAGCAGGTGGTTTTCGTAGCTGATGTATTTATGGTAGTCCCACACCGAATCGACCTGCTCGGTGGGCTTGCTGCTGGGGCCAAGGTAGCGCGGGGGCACTAGGTTGGCGGGCGGCAGAAACCGCGCCAGCGACTCGTAGTCGCCCGCGCCCACCGAGCCAATTTCGGAGTTGAAGGGAAACGTGCGGTGCCCCCAGAACTGGCTAATGGGCTGAATGCCATACGGCCCGTCGCCGCTGCCGCCCAGTGTGTTGGTCGACATACTATCGGCGTTGGAAAACGGGATAAACCAGCGCGTGCCATCAAGGCGGGGCAGCAGGGTATCCTGTAGGGCCGTGAAAATGTCGTGGGGCGGCGTGATTTCGTTGCCGCCGCACCACATGGCCAGCGAGGCGTGGTTGCGCACCAGCGTTATCTGGTCGGCGGCCGAGTTCACGAACAGGCGGTGGTCGGTGGGGTAACGGCGGCGGGTCCACTGGTCGTCGAGCTTTTGGGGGTCTTCCCAGCGGCCGTTGGCATCGCCACTCATCCAGAAGTCCTGCATCACCAGCAGGCCGTACTTGTCGCAGGCCTCATAAAACTCGGGCCGCTCGACCAGCGCCCCGCCCCACACCCGAATGAGGTTTAGATTCATATCGCGGTGAAAGCGAATTTCGGCGTCGTAGCGGGTTGGCGAGAAGCGCAGCAGGGCATCCGAGATAATCCAGTTGCCGCCTTTGATAAAGATTTTCTGCCCATTCAGCAGCACCTGCATGCTCTGGGTGCGTGCGTTCCATTGGCGGCTGATTTCGCGCACGCCCACCTGCACGGTTTCCTCATCCGATACAGTTTTATCGCCAGCCAACACCTGCAATTTCAGCGGGTACAAGGGCTGCGCGCCGTAGCCATTGGGCCACCAAAGCCGAGGATTTGGCAGCGTCAGGTTAGGCAGTTTGATGAGTTGGGTGTTGTGCGCCGCTACGCGCACCGGCTGCGCTACCTGCCGGCCCGCGATGGTGTAGCGTAGCACGCCCGCTACCGGGCGGGCCGTGGGGTTTTCTAGCTCGGCAGTTACTTCCAGCGTAGCGGGCTGCTGTGGGCCATCGGGGCGGCGCACACCGGGCACGCGGGTGACTACGTGTGGGTTTTTGAGGCTCAGCGACTCGGTTTTTTCGATGGTTACCTTATCCCAGATGCCGGTATTGCGGTCGCGAATGGGTTGAATCCAGTCCCAGCCGGCCACGTACTGGTGCGACACGTTGCGGGCGATGGTACCGTCGCCGCCCTGGCCGCCGTTGGGGTTGCCCACCGGGTCGGGCGGGTACACCAGCACGGCCAGGCGGTTGCGGCCGCTCTTGGCCAGGTAGGGCGTGATATTGTAGGCCTGCCGCAAAAACATGCCGTAGTGGGTTTTCGGGTTGAGCTTGCGCCCATTCAAAAACACCTCGCAGCTGTAATTAACGCCCCGTAAATGCAGCCACACTTGCCCGTCGCCCACGGCGGGCAGCTCCTTGAAATCCTTGACAAACCAGTAGGTGTAGTAGGCGCGCCCGGTGCGGTAAATATCGGGGATGCGCGCATTGTTCATCCCGTAGAAAGGGTCAGGCACCTGCTTATTTTCAAGCTGGGTGGTAAGCACCGTGCCCGGCACCACGGCGGGCAGCCAGCCCGCCAGGGCATAGGCTGGCTGCGAAAGTTGCGCTCCCTCGGCGGCTACCTTGCTTACGGGTGAGCACTGCCAGCCAGCATGTAGCTCGTAGCACTGTTGCGCTGCTAGGGGCCGCACGCCAATCAGCGCCAGCATTAGCAGCAAGAATCGAAAGCGAATCATGCAGGAAAGAGAAGTAAAGAATTTAGGTAGCTGCGCGGTACTGATTAGGCTGCTACTCCACCACCAGCTCATCAGCAAACAGCCAAATCTGCGGCTCCGGGGTGCCTATTGCCGTTGAGGAAGCCTGCGCATTACGCGCTGTAACCCGCACAAACCGCGCTTTTACTTTCTTGAAATCAGCCTTTACCTCGCTGATGGTAGCCGCTGTTTGCGAGGATGGCGCGACCGGCGCAGTGTACACCGTTTTGTAGGTGCGGCCGTTCTTTGATACCGCCACTTCTATACTAGTAGGCAGTAAGATTTTTGAGTCAAGCTGCTGCAAAAAGGTGCTCTTTACGGTGCTGATGGCAGTGGGATTTCGCAGGTCGAGCGTGGCGACTAGGTCGTCGCTTTGCCAGCCCAGCCACTGCCCGTCGTGGTGGTCGAGAGAGCCGTGCAGGCCATCCACCAGCGTGAGTGGGCCGCTGGGGCCGGCGTAGCTTTTGCGTGGGGCGTGGGCTAGCCGCACGGGTGTGGCAAAGGCCTTGTGAGCAGTCACTTGCTTCGTAGTTACCTTTCCTGCCAGCTGGCCATTCTCAAATGAGGCAGCTTGCACTACGGCCGATTTCGTGAGCGCAAATGGCTGGGTATAAATAGGGGAGGTGGCGCTAGGCACCGAGCCGTCGAGCGTGTAGTGAATCTGCGGGCCGGCGGCTTCCATGCTCAGGCTCACCACGTCGCCCATTGCGGTGGTGTCGGCTACCAGGCGCTGCCGCACATTGAAGGCGCTGCGGGCATAGTTGGCCCCGAGGGCCGCGTAGCGCTGGTACTGCGGCCGCATACGCTGCTGAAAATCCGACCAGTCTTTGCGGCTGGGCGGCGTCCAGAGCACTTCGGCCAAGGCCGCCATGCGGGGCAGCACCATGTATTCGACCTGCTGCGTGGTCGGTATGTACTCGGTCCAGAGGTTGGCCTGCGCGCCTAGGATATAGGGGCGCTCGGCAGCGGTAAGCTCCTTAGGCGTGGGGTCGAAGGCGTACACTTTCTCCAGTGGTAGGTAGCCACCGAAGGCCAGCGGCTCCAGAGCTGGGTCACCCTGGTAGTGGTCGAAGTAGGCGTACTCGCCGGGCGTCATCACCACCTGGTGCTGCTGCCGGGCGGCGGCCACGCCGCCTTCCATACCGCGCCACGACATCACGGCCGCGCCAGGAGCCAGGCCGCCTTCCAGTATCTCATCCCAGCCGATAATGGTTTTGCCCTTGGTATTCAGGAGCTTCTCCATGCGCTGCACGAAGTAGCTCTGCAACTCGTGCTCATCTTTGAGGTGCTCGGCCTGCATGCGGGCCTGGCACTTGGGGCAGGTGTGCCAGCGGGTTTTGGGTGCTTCATCGCCCCCGATGTGGATGATTTTGCTCGGAAACAGCGGCACTACTTCGGCCAGCACATCTTGCAAAAACTGGAAAGTCTGCTCGTTGCCGGCGCAAAAAATGTCGTCGAACACCCCCCAGGTTTGTGCCACCTGAAACGGACCACTCGTGCACGCCAGCTCAGGGTAGGCCGTGAGGGCCGCCAGGGCGTGGCCGGGCATCTCAATCTCCGGTACTACCGTGATGTAGCGCGCCTTGGCATAGGCAACTACTTCTTTTATTTGCTCTTGCGTATAAAATCCGCCGTAGCGCTGGTTATCGTAGCGGGGCACCGTTTCGCCGTAGTGGCCGATGAGCGTGCCCTCGCGCCAGCCGCCCACGCTGGTCAGTTTGGGGTATTTCTTAATCTCGATGCGCCAGCCTTGGTCGTCAGTAAGGTGCCAGTGAAAGGTGTTCAGCTTGTGCAAAGCCAGGTAGTCGATGTACTGCTTCACAAAATCGACCGGGAAGAAGTGGCGGCACACGTCGAGGTGCATGCCGCGCCAGCTGTAGCGCGGCTTGTCGGCTATTTCCACGGCCGGCAGGCTGGCGGCAGCGCCGCGCTGCGTAGGTAGCAATTGCTTGATTGTCTGGGTACCCCAGTATACGCCGGCCAGTTGGCTGGCGGCCAGTACCACCCGTGTAGGCTGTACGCTTAGTGTGTAGCCCTCGGCCCCTAAGGTGTCGGTGGCCGGGGCAAGCGTGAGGGAAATGACGCTGGTGCTTTGCGGACCCGGCGCGGCTGGCACCACGGGCACTACCACACCAGTGGCCCGCTGTATATCCTGGCTCAAGCCCTGCCCGATACGACGCAACTCATCGTTGCGGAGGCCGACATAAATGCGGGTATCGGGGCCGATGATGAAGCGGCCGCTACCCGGTGCCAGCCGCACTGGCTGCGGAATAATGGAGATAGCCGATTGTTTATCGCTGCCTTGTTGCGCGTAGGCAGGGGCTAAGCTACCGCCTATGCCAAATGCCGCCAGCAAGGCAGCCAGGATAATACATTTCATAAAAGCAGCGTGTTGGCCGCCGCGAAAATACGTGAAGCGCTTGCTGCCCGCATCCCGCAGGAAAACGCTCGTAAATGCAACTTGGGTAAAGCCGCCTCGGCCGGTATAATTTGACGCTTAGTCGATAAAGCAGTTGAGCGTCGAGGCAGGCCCGTAATCTTGTGGCTTGTTCCAAGAAACGGAGTGCTGAGCGCTCTTGAAATAGTATGGGAAAATCGCAACAAGACTGGTCGCGCCGCAAGTTTATCACCTCTGTCACCGGGGCAGGGGCCGTGCTTTTACTGAACCCTTTGTCCGCTTGGGCGGTCGAGGAAATCGACCCGCGAGTGGCGGCCATCGTAGCCAAAACGATGGGCATCGATACCCACAATCACGTTGATGTGCCGCTCAACGCCACCGAATTGCCCGGCCCCAAAGTCGACCTGGCCGGCGAGCTGAAAAAGTCGGGCTTAGCGGCCATCTGCATGACCTTCGCCGTTGACTACCAAAAGCTAAGCACCCCTGGCGACGCCTATAATCGCTTCATGACTGGCTTGGATGCGATGGATAAGATATTGGAGAGCAATACTATCAAGCGCTCCCTGAACCTGGCTGACCTCCGCGCCGCGCACAAAAAGCAAAAGCCCGCCGTCATTCAATCGGTCGAGGGCGCGCACTTTCTAGAAGGTAAGCTAGACAGGCTCGGGGTGGCCTACCAGCGCGGCCTGCGGCACCTGGGGTTGCTCCACGACAGCGATGCGTCGGTGCCATTGGGCGACGTGTACACCAACCCTGCCACGTTTGGCGGCCTTACCGCATTCGGCGCGGAGGTCATCAAAGAATGCAACAAACTAGGCATCCTCGTCGACCTAGCCCACGCCAGCAATGGCACCATCGACGCGGCTCTGAAGCTCACGACCAAGCCAGTGCTCATTTCGCACACGGGCCTCGATACCCAGTTGGGAAAGAATGAGATGATGGCCAAAATGATGCGCCCTAGGCTCATCAGCAAAGAGCAAGCGAAAATCGTGGCCGATGCGGGTGGCGTCATCGGCGTCTGGACGCACCTGGCCGATACCCCCCTGGAATATGCCCAGAATATCAGGGCTTTAGTCGAAGTTATCGGCATCGACCACGTCGGCATTGGCACCGATACCAAGCTCACTCCACCCTACCGCCCCGCTGGTGGCGGTGGCCCCCGGCCCGGTGGCGGCCCCGGCAATCGTCCCGACGGCCCGCCGCCAACTACTACTGGACAAAATGGCCCCGGTGGCGGGGAGAAAAATCGCGGCCGAGTAGGCGAGCGCACCAACGAAGCCTGGGCCGACCAGAAGGTGGGCTTCTACTACGCCGTTGTGGAGGCGATGCTAAAGACGGGCTTTACCGAAGAGGAAATTGGGAAGGTGGGCGGCGGTAATTTCTGCCGCATTTTTGACGCGGCTACTGTACAGCACTAATAATTTAGTGCGGGCGCAGTACTAGCCAGTGCGGCGGTTGTAAGTTTAGGAAAATCAATTTCTTATAAACTAAGCGGTATCTTTACCATATGATTGAAGAATTGAAATCGTCGCTAGGCCGGGTGTACCTGACTATCACCACTGACGAGGCCAACCGCTGGATTTTTGTGGACTGGCAGGGCTACCTCACCGCCGATAATATCAAGACGGGGGCCAAGGCCTATACCGCCGCGCTGGCCAAGGCCGGTTACAGCTGTGTGCTCAACGATACGCGCTCGGTGCGCGGCCCCTGGGACCACTCCATGGACTGGGTTATCAACGAATGGGCACCCAGTGCCGCCAAAGCCGGTATGAAGCACTTCGCCATGATTACGACGCCCCAAACGCTAGCCGAAGGCTCGGCGGCCAATTTTTATGCCCAGCTCACGGCCTTCGAAGCGGCGGTATTTGATAACCTAGCCGATGCCCGCCACTGGCTGACGCTGGCGTGTAAATAGCAGTTGCTTTTTATGAAAAGCTGAGTAATATGTTTCTAGAAGCCCGACTGTTCTCACAGTCGGGCTTTTCCTTTTTATCAATAGCCATCCATGTGTTGAGGTGAAATAGCGATGCGATGCGCTAGAAATACAAGGACATTTAAAAAGAAGCCTACATATTTAAGTTATGACGCGACCTACTTTAGTATTGCTGCTTTCTCTCGTTGCATTTACAGCGTTTGGACAAAAGAGCCTTGCTGGAGAATATAAAACTAATTTTTCTACTTATGGAATGTTTGAGAAAACATTGATTTTAAATTGTGATAGTACGATTGCTCTGAATTTTAGAGGCGATATGATGAATGACAACTCATATGGTCGTTGGGATGCTAATGGCAAAATACTGGTTTTGATTTTTGATACAATAAAATCAGTAAATAGCCGCTACAAAAGAACGATGTATTTTCAGGTTAAAAGCAAAAGGCTTTATCAAACAGTATGGGTAAAAGAATTTTATCAAAAAACAAATAATGAATACGGTAAGGAAACGATAAAAGATGACGTGCTGCCAAAGCCTGGAGATTCAAATAAGCAGCATAATCAAGCAATGAAAAATTATACGGGAAAAACAGGAGTTCAATTTTTCAAAAGAGTTAAAGCGTATAAGTGTGGTGAATGAGATTGTTGTCGTAAGCAGGGTTAACACAAAAAACGCCGTAGCAGATGCTACGGCGTTTTTTGTGTTAACCCTGCTTATTGACCTGATTACTTCACTACCTCTGCCTCCGAATGCAGCAGCCCGGCCGGCACCTCCAGCTCGCCCGAGTGGAAGCCGATGAGTCCATTGCGCTCGTCCTCAATGTTAGTGGCCTGGGTGTACACGTCGCCCGCGATGGGGCGCTGACGCAGCTCGCGCTTGAAGTCGCGGATGCTGTTGGTGCGGGCCTCGGCATCCTGAGGGCCGCCGTAGTCGGAGAAGCCGAAGCCGCCCCACTCGCTGACCAGCAG
This sequence comes from uncultured Hymenobacter sp., assembly GCA_964251335.1. Classification (GTDB taxonomy): domain Bacteria; phylum Bacteroidota; class Bacteroidia; order Cytophagales; family Hymenobacteraceae; genus Hymenobacter. The sequence continues at coordinate 313 of CAXUKA010000117.1, read as the reverse complement.
CGGGCGCTGGCCCCGGTAGAAGTACGGGTCACCGACGACCAGTGGGAAGGCGGCCGTGCCTTCGAGCTCGCCGTGGATGAGGCGGTCGAGTAGCTCGCGCCAGCGGCCCAGGTCGGGGGTGTAGAGGTGGGCCGTGAGCAGGTCCGACTTCAGCGCGCCATTGGCCGAAATGTGGTGCCAGCCGTCGTTGTCAATCACCAGAAACTGGGGGTGCGCCAGCTTCATAAAGTTGTAGATGTTGGTGAGGTAGCGCTGGTTAGCCTGGTTGGTGGCGAGGTCCACCGCCGCCGCGGTGACCGGCGCCATGGCGCTG
>CAXUKA010000116.1:0-16262 GCA_964251335.1 uncultured Hymenobacter sp. | reverse complement strand
GACGATACGTATTTACACCGCCTACTGGCTCAACTGGCCGAATGCGTTTAGTCTGACACCGGCTGTAAATTCTGCTAGGGTCTACGAACAATTAGTGAAGAGTTATGGTACCTAAATTTTACTTTTGTGCCTTGCACTATTTGCCGGTCGGTGACTAATTGCTATCGGCGGGCGAGTCAGCAACAGTCTGCTTCGGTTAGCTGCTATAAACTGCCTAGCGTAGTTTCGTGTGCGCGCTAGCTATTCCTACTTTGTCCAACTACCTGTTTATTGACGAGTGCGGCGACCCAACTTTCTATGGGCACCGCAAGAAACTCCTAGTGGGCACACCCGGCTACCAGCCCTTGTTGTTGATGGGTTCGCTCACGACCAGCAACCGGCGACAATTGCGAGCGGCAGTTATCCAATTCCAGCAGACCATCCTAGCGGACCCCTTATACAACACTATCCCGTCGGTCGCTAAGCCTGGCTGGTATCTGCACGCCAAGAATGACCACCCAGAAGTGCGGGCTAAGTTTTTCGAGCTTCTGCGGCAACTGCCTGACTTCGCCATCCACATCGTTATCGGCCGCAAGAAGCTGGAGGTCTTCAACCGCAAGCACAACAACAGCCCAACCGAGTTTTATTTTGACCTGCTACATCACCTGCTCAAGGATTGTCTGCATGAACCTGACCAAACCTATGCCATTTATCTGGCTCAGCGTGGCAAGAACAACAGCGACCGATTTCAGGCAGCGGTAGACAAAGCCCTGCCCCCAGCTGGGCAGTCTGCCGGCGCATCGGGCCCAGTAGTTAGCAAGCTGGCCATCGTGCTGAGCAGCGAGTACCCCGAATTGAGCATTGTGGACTACTGCCTATGGGCCTTGCAGCGCTACATCTTCAAAGAAGAAGGACGCTTTTTCAAGGCGCTAGAGAATCGCTACGCCGCTATCGTAGATATCTACGATGAGACTCGGTTTCCCGTTAATGGCCACATTTATGGCCCATTCAATCCCTTTACTACCCAATTGGCAAGCCCGTTCGAGAAGCCAGTCTGAGGCCAATAAAAAAGGCAAAAGGTTCTCCTTCCCTCGTGCCAATACTGGCAACCCCCGCACGAGGCGAGTTCTAGGAGAAGGCCAACCTTTTGCCTATTGCTATCGTGGTCAGCGCTATTCGCTGTTCTTGACAAAGCTACAACAAAATGAAACAAAATGTTTCATGCCCTGTGAGCAAGCTTACCCTATAGACCGTTTACGCTAAGGCAGGATTATACAGGTTGTTAAACAAGCCCGTAAGCAGACTGCCCAATAGCAACTCGCTCCTAGAACCTGTAGCAGTAACTACTACGTGATGTAGTATGTATATTTTTCTTGATAGAAGACCAGTCTAAGCAGGAGTTTAGCGACCTCTTGACCTCCTTTAAAGCGCGCTAGATATTGTCGCTCGCGTAGCATTTTAAGACGCAACGTTCTTAGAATGCCACACTAACCCATTTGTGAGCTTATCCTAGAAGAATGCCGATACAATTCAGCGTCTGACGACCTCGTAGCCCTCGAAAAGAGGATTTGAGAATGTTACCCTCATAACATTAATTAAACGTCCGTTTAATAAATGTTATAAACGCCACAGTAACCCATGAGGTAGATGTTCCGAGTGGGTACTGGGTACTAGCTCGCCTCAAACTGAAACAGCCTCGACCTGCTACCAGGTCGGGGCTGTTTCAATCACTAAAGGCCGGAGAGCCTAGCGGTGGCCGTAGGGCCGAGCCGGGCCGCGGTCGTGGCGGTGCTGGGCTTCCCAGCGGGCGCGCTCGATGGCTTGTTGGCGTTCCCGTTCGCGCTGGGCTTGCTCCACCCGAGCCCGTTCGCGGGGCGACAAGCGGCGCAGGTCGCGGTCATGGTCAACGGGAGCGGCCGAAGCGGCCGTAGTAGCGAAGAGGGCAGCAACGGCAACGAAGGAAAAGAGGGAGGCTTTCATGACAGGAGAAAAAGAAAATGTGGACAGGAAAACGAGTAGCTCGTCTGCCCTTCCCAAGGCAAGGGTAGTGCCAAGCTACCTAGAGTCAATTCACCCCATTTTGCTTAACTATCTCATCATTAGAATAATACCTATTTAACAACCCGTTCCTTGTCGACCAACGCGGCAACTATGCCGCTTAACGCCTGCCTCTATACTAGTGGGCAGGCCTGTTCGCTATCTATGTTATTGTACCAAGGTGCCTATGCCAGGGTAAGTAAGGCATCAGACGGTGTAGCGTGGTACGCCACCGCCCTAAAACTCTCGCTAGCCATTAGTACTCTATGTTTGATAAGGAAGCATTATTATAACTTAAAAGCACCTTTGCGTATCTTCTCTCGACAAGCAATTGGTATCTCGAATAGAGAAGTATACACTGCCACTGAAAGGCAAATAGCACCTCTTCATCAACCTGCACGGCGAATTTGACTTCTCAGATGAGGGCCTCAAGGATTCGCACCGCTTCGATATCGAGGCCCTGCTAGCCTTCAATTGGGAGCAAACCCCTAACTCGTTCGCTTAACTTTTGGACCAAACTTTCAACCAAGGCCAGACCCCTCATCTGCCGACCTACTGAAAGGCCTGTCTAAATTCCAGCGGCGAAAGACTGGTTTTCTTTTTGAACAGATTACTGAATGATTGGGAATGTTCAAATCCCAAGCCATAGGCAATTTCACTGACCGACAAGCTGGATGTTGTTAGCTTTTCTTTTGCCTGCTCGATAAGGACCTGATGGATATGCTGCTGGGCATTTTGCCCGGTCAAAGACCGCAGCATGTCGCTTAAATAGCTGGCCGAAATATTTAGTTTATTGGAAAGGTAGCGTACCGTGGGCAAGCCATGCTGCACTGGCATTTCCTGGTCAAAGTAGTGAGCTAGTAGCTGCTCCAGCTTTTCGAGCATCGCAGGGGTTTCACTCTTTCGGGTAATAAACTGCCGCTTGTAAAAACGGTTCGCATAATTGAGCAATAGCTCCAGTTGCGAAATCATCACATCCTGGCTGAAGTCATCTATCCGACCATTCAGCTCGTCTTCCATACTGGCAAATAAGGCAACGATGGTGGTCTTTTCCTTGTCCGACAAATGAAGCGCTTCACTGGCTGCATAAGAGAAGAACCCATACTTCTTTATTTTGGCCGCTACTGGATACCCATACAAAAAAGCAGGGTCAATCAGTAAGGTATAGCCGGAATGGTCTTGCTCATCCTCACTACCTCCGCTGATTTGATGAGGAGACACAAAAAATAGCCCGCCTTCCTCAAAATCATACTGGCGTTGCCCATAGCGTATTTTGCCACGAAGATTGGGCTTGTACGCAATTTTATAAAAATTCAGGATGAACGGGTTGGGCAATAGACTGGAAACAATCGTATTGCCCGAATTATTTACCAGACTTATCATCGGGTGCAAGGGTTTTGGTAACCCCAGCACCCGATGCAAGTGCGATAACGAGTCAAAGGTGAACGGACTGTTTTTCTCCTGGCTCATGCTTGACGTGTCCCCCTGAAGTTACGCTAAAAAAACGCTTTCGCTTACCAGGGAATATTCTGGTTGTCGGCCCGGGTAAAGGTACCGCTCGGACCATCAGGACCTAACAGGGCGACCCGTACCACTTCGCGGGAGCCTTCTTCGAGGGAGGCTGTCCCCTGGAAGTTATTGAGCGCCGTTTTCGTAAATTCCGGCGATACCAGGTTGACCTTGATGCCGTCATTTTCGTGCTCAATCATCATCGACAAGGCCATGATGTTCATGGCGCTTTTAGAGCCCGCATACGCGGGGCTGAACATCTTCCGATACGGGAAATCCGGGTTGGCACTTAAGGTGAGTGACCCCGCGCCACTGGATACATTCACAATGCGGGCGTCGGCGGAAAGGCGTAACAAGGGAAGCATGGCCTGATACACCGCCAAAGTGCCAAATGCGTTGGTTTCCCAGATAGCCCGCACTTCGTCCAGCGATACCGTGCTGGTACTGTAGGCGGCGGCATAATCCTCCAGCGCGACGTCGTTTCGTTCCGACCGGGAGACGGCCGCATTATTCACCAGCACGTCCAGTCTTCCAAATTCGGTGCGGATGCGTTCCGCCGCCGCCCGGATAGAAGCCGGGTCCGTCACGTCCAACTGAATGGGAATGGCATTACGGCCAATTTCGTTGGCGGCCGTTTGCCCCCGCTCAAAATTACGGGACCCGACCAGCACGGTTTGTCCCTGTGCAGCCAGTTCTTTCGCTACTTGAAAACCAACTCCTTGGTTAGCGCCGGTTATCAAAACAATGCGTTCCTTTTGCTGCTCGCTCATGTCGTTTTACTATTAAATGATTGATGAGGCAAAGGTCTTGGGACGCCTCTTAGAAGCTGTAAGCAAACTGAGGAATCATGTAGGCAAAATGCGGAAGATGATAAGTAATTGGGTATCTATTTCTGAATTGAGTGGGCACTGTCATGGTCGCTACCGTTTAGGCTACCGAAACCAACTAAGCCGAAACACTCCTAGAAACGAACAACTCGCCTGACTATTCAGCAGCAAGCAAATCGGGCGAGACATGGGCCGATTCGGTACAGAAAACTTGTTCAGCAATCGACGTACAGTTAACCCACTCATCAAGCCGAACTGTATGCTGAATACCCAAAGCGCTTACCCGATGCTACTAAACGCCTTGTTTTGTAGTGGCGACGCCTTGTCGTTGGGCTACTGATAAGCTCACCGTTTAACAGTTGGACCAAACTTTTAACCAAGGCCACCCGTGCTGATAGCGACTGGAAGAGTGCCGAGGCCGAAGTAGCAAAGACAACTGTCAGGTGCTCGCTAGCGGCCGAACGAGCGGCTGAAGGACTGGCCGCCCTGTACTAGTTGCCGCACAATGGGAAGGCGGCGCGCCTCGTAGTGGAGAAGCGCTGCAGTTGCGCTGTCACCCTGTACGCCCCGTGCTATGCAGTCGGCCAGGGTCGCTGCATCTTGCAGGGAAGCGTTGAAGCCCGATGCGGTAATGGGAGTGAGGACGTGGCCGGCATCGCCTACGAGGGCGATGCGGCCCTTAACTAACTGGTCGGGCACGTATTCGGCAATGGGCAGGCCCGTCAAATTACGCGTCTGAAGGCAGTGCTGGGTGGCTGCCAGCCAGGGCTGGGGCCAGCGGGCGGCGGCCTGGGCGCTTAGTTCTGCTAGCGTCTGCTCGGGAATGTTTGGCCCGGTGAGCGAGTGCTGCACCACGTTATCTACCACACAGCCCTGGCGCCGGAGCAGGTCGTTGCGCGTGTTGTCGTACCAGGCCCAGCCCAGTCGCCGCTGCCCCGGGGCCCGCGAGCCATCGGCACCGGCAATGATGGTTCCGAGCAGAAAGTCGCCGATGCCGTTGGGCATGGCTACGGCCGGCGCATGCTGGCCCGGGCGGTACCGGGCCGGCAGGTCCAACTCGTCCAGCACGGCCACCCATATCAGGTAGCCGGCAAAGGTGGCGTCGGGCTTGTGCGGAGCGACGTGCTGGCGCACGGTGCTGCGGTAGCCGTCGGCGCCAATCACCAGGTCGCCTCGTAGCATTTCCCCCGTAGCGGTTACCACCCAGGCAGCCTCCTGGTCCTGGTCAACCGTTTGGATGGGGGTGTCATACCGCACCTCGATGCGGGGAGTAGCCCGCACTGCTGCGCGCAGGCGTGCCTCGATGGACGACCAGGCTTCTGCGGACCGCAAGCCGCCCGATGCCAGCTGCCGCAAGGCTTGTGCGGTGGCCGTTTGGTCCACGTCGCCGCTGTCCACCTGGAGCACCGCCCCGCTGCGCGGCCTGGCGCTGCCGCGCTCCAGCAGGGTAACGCGCACACCCGCCCGCGCCAGCGCCAGACTGGCCATCAGGCCCGCTAGTGACGCGCCGACGACGATGGCGGTGCCGGTTGTGGGAGCAACTACACGGGGGTGGGCTGCGGCAGGGAAATCACCCGTTTCTATCTTCTTCGTCATTGTCCTTCAGGCTGTTTGCTACTCGTACTAAGGCAGTTTCCCGAGGTGCAGACAAACTACTGTGTTTGCCTGCACCTCGGGAAACCGTTCTTTTGCAGCGGCCGGCGCGGTGGCCGGGGACTACTACTCGCTGATAGCGAGGGAGCTGGATAGCTCGCGGTAGGGCGCAATCTGGCTTTGCAGCTCGTAGGCTTTGCGCTCGCCTTCCGCGACGGCATCGGCCCCGGCAAACCACCGTACGGGCGGCTCGGGCTGGTCGGCCAGCTGCACCAGCGCCCGGGCCAGCTTGTCGGGGTCACCGCCTTGGTTGCCGTTCATGCGCTCCCAGCCGGCGCGCAGCTGCGCGTTGCGGGCGGCGTAGGCCTCCACGGCTTTTTCGGCCCAGACGGTGGATTCCGGCTCCAGCAGCGTGGTGCGGAAAAAGCCGGGATTGACGAGGGTGGTCTTGATGCCGAACGGGGCCACCTCAATGCGCAGGGCATCCATCCAGCCCTCCAGCGCGAACTTGGAGGCGGAATACAGGGAGCACTGCTCGTAGCCAAAAAGGCCCGCCGTGGAGGAAATGGAGATGATGTGCCCGGCGCCTTGCTGCCGCAGCTGCGGCAGGGCCGCCCGCGTCACGTTCAGCGGGCCGAGGAAGTTGGTCGCCAGCTGCGCCTGAATCTGTTCGGGCGTAAACTCCTCGAAGAAGCCGGCGTAGAAGCTGGCGGCATTGTTCACTACCACGTCCAGCTTGCCAAACCGCTCGATGGCGGCGGCTACGGCCGCGTCGGCATCGGTGGGGCTGGTTACGTCCAGCTTCACGACAAACAGGTTGTCGGCCGGCCCGATGGCCTGGGCTACTTTTTCGGGATTGCGGCCGGTGGCCACCACGCGGTGCCCGGCGGCCAGGGCGGCTTTGGTAATATCCAGGCCCATCCCGCGTCCTGCGCCGGTGATGAGCCACACGTTTCCTGCCTGATTGCTCATGCGATGTTTGGTTAAGATGGTAAGATGGCTTGACCTCTCCGGTAGGCGGGAGGCAGTATGACGTTACTGGGCTAGCAGCCTTTGCCCGGCGGGTGTCGCTGGTTAGCTGGTTAAATGGCCGGGGCGGTGGTCTGGCGGGCGGCCAGCACCGTTTCCAGAATCCGGCGGCCCGTGGTGGCGGCTTCTGCGCCGATGGTTCGCTCAACAAGGACCAGCAGCTCGCGCAGCTGCGACTCGGTCACGCCCACGTTCAGCGCGCCGTGGTAGTGGGGCTGCACCAGCGGCTCCTGCATGCTGGTCAGGGCTGCGACCGTCACCAGCTCGCGCTCAACGAAGCTGAGCACATCGCTGCCGAATAGGTCAGCGAAGAGGTGCTCTTTTAGAAACCTGTCCAGCACCGGGTTGAATGAAAACGCGGCGGTAAGCTGCGCCGCGCTCATGCCCGTCACAACCACCTGGTTTTGCTCCCCCCGCGCGTACTTGCCCGTGGAGGCAGTTATCGGCGTGGCTTCGCGACCATGGTTGTCCTGGATTCCCTGGGCGCGCCGCGCCTGCACCACTTCCTGGAAGAGGTTCGTGCCCCGCACGCTCGCCGCAAAGCCGCAGTACGCGTAGAGGTGCGCCAGCTCTTCATTGATTTCGTTGATGGTCAGCCCGCTATCGAGTCCGTCGCTCAAGGCTGCTTTCAGCTTTGCCACGTTGCTGGTGGCCGTCAGGGCGGATATCGTGACGAGTTTCTGTTGTTTGGCAGTCAGCGCTTCCGGGATGGTTTCCATGTAAACAGGACGTGTAAGGTGGATGGGCGGGCCGTTCTAAGCGACTGGCCACTAGCTTCTTTGACAGACACAAAGGTCCAGCCCACTCACCCCCGGCGGGTAAAGACATTCAAACCAATAAGTATGAAATGCAAACCAACCGAACTTCCCGGCGGCCCCGCTGGCTACGAGCCCGCCGGGAAGGCGACCCCCGTGAGGCGGGTGCATTCCGCCAGAAACCGCTCCTGCACGGCTGCGTCGGCGGCCTGCGGGTGGGCGCTGCTGGGCCGCTGGTGGTGCAGGTACTGGCCAGTGATGCGGGCAGTCGGGTCGTCGCCGGCCGCCAGCCAAGCCTGGGTTTTGGCTCCTGCTTCCAGATTATCCGGGGCACCGGGGCCGCCCATCTTGGTGGGCACCCAGCCGGGGTCTACGGCGTTGACCAGCACCCTGGGCCAATGGCGCGCCACGGCGTTGGAGAGCAGCAGGTCGTGCAGCTTCGAGTCGCAGTAGGCCTGGGTGGTGTTCCAGGGACGGTCTTTCCAGAGAAGGTCGCGCAGGCTGGCGTCGCCCTGGCGATGCATGCCCGAACTGAGGTACACCAGCCGGTCGGGGCGCTCGATAAGACAGGTCAGCACGTAGGGTGCGAGCGAGTTGACAGCCAGCAGGGCCGGCCAGCCATCGGCCGTGGGCACGAGCTGAGGCACCTGGTAAAGGCCCGCGTTGTGAATGACAGCGTCGAAGTGCCCCAGCTGATTGACCTGCTCGGCCACTTGCCGCATTCCGGCCAGGGTAGAGAGGTCGCCCGCCACGGCGGCTTCCGCCTGCGGGACGGCCGCGTGAGCCTGTCGGGCTCGTTCGGGGCTGCGGCCGTGCAGCACGACCTGGTGACCCTGCTGGGCGAGCTGGCGGGCGGCCAGTTGACCCAGCCCATCGGCTGACCCGGTGATGAAAATACGCGCCATGAAAAGGAGGATGGGAGGCTAGATGTTGAAATGCGCCTGGCTAATCATTTGTACGCTGGCCGGGTCGTGGTGGTCGAAGATGGTGCTTTTCTTCGTGTCCAGCGTCTTAATAGCTTCCAGGTCCTCCGCCGTCAGCTCGAAGTCGAAAATGCTCCTATTCTCGACGATGCGCTCCTTTTTCACCGACTTGGGAATGACGACGATGCCGCGCTGCGTGAGCCAGCGCAGGATAATTTGAGCTACCGATTTCTGGTACTTGGCGGCAATGGACTTGAGCAGCTCGTTGTCGAAGATGGCCGGGTCCTGGGCAAACGGGCTCCACGATTCCAGCACGATGTTATGCTCCCGCAAGAACTGCTGGGCCTCCTCCTGCTGCCAGTAGGGGTGCGTCTCAATCTGATTGACCGCCGGCACGACTTCGTGGTGCAAGAGCAAGTCCATCAGGCGGTCGGGGTAGAAGTTGCTGACGCCGATGGCCCGGATGCGGCCCGCTTTATACAGCTCCTCCATCGCCCGCCACGAGCCGTAAATATCGCCGTAGGGCTGGTGAATCAGGTACAAATCCAGGTAGTCGAGCCCGAGGCGCTGCAACGACTTCTCGAACGCCACTTTGGTGGATTCGTAGCCGGCATCCTGAATCCAGAGCTTGGTGGTGATGAAGAGCTCCTCGCGGGCCACGCCGCTGCGCTGAATGCCCTTGCCGACGGCCTCCTCGTTTTCGTAGGCCGCCGCCGTATCAATCAGCCGGTAGCCGGCCTGGATGGCTTCAAAAACGGCGTTTTCACACTCGGCCGCGTCGGGCACCTGAAATACGCCGAGGCCGAAAAGGGGCATTTCTACCCCGTTGTTTAATTTGACGGTTTGCATGATGGTGTTTGATTTAGATTGGACTTAGAGGCGCGCAGCGCCGGCCCTTCGCCTGAAGGCGTGGGGGAAAATCCTGCTTGCAGCGGGCTAGTTGTAACTGTTGTACTCCTGGTCGGTGACGGGTTTGAGCCACGTCACGACCCCCTTTTCAGTGTTCACGTTGAGGGCGATGTGCGTCATGGCTTGCCGGGGCGAGGCCCCGTGCCAGTGTTCCACGTTGGGTGGGCACTGCACGACGTCGCCGCAGTGGAGCAGCCGCACGGGCTGGCCCTTTTCCTGGTAATAGCCCAGGCCGTCGGTGACCATCAAAATCTGGCCGGCCGGATGGGTGTGCCAGTTGGAGCGGGCTCCCGGCTCAAACCGGACGCTGCCACTCACGCACTGGAAGGTAGCGTCGTCCTTTACCAGGGGGTAGAGGTACACGGTGCCCGTAAAATTCCGGGCGGGTGCCCGCTCCCCCCTTGGAAAAACCGGGCCCGCCTGAGCGGGGGCTGGGGAAGCGGGGTGACCGGGCTTACCCGTGAAGCCCGCCAGCAGGACCACCGCGCTGAGGGCCAGGGTAGCCTGTTTGAAAGGGAGCATACGCATGGGGAAAAGGCAGGAAAAAGTGAGACAAGTCAGGCCACCTGCTGCTAGGGCAGCACGTAGCCGCCGTCCACGGCCAGCGCCTGGCCGGTGACGTAGCTGGCGGCCGGGCTGCTGAGCCAGAGGACCGCCTGGGCAATCTCCTCTGGCTGGCCCAGGCGGCCCATCGGTACTTTCTTCAGCATCTGGGCCTGCTTCTGCTGGTCGCCTCCGATGAGGGCATCGTTCATGGGGGTGTCAATCATGCCGGGGCACACGGCGTTGACCCGAATGCCCTTCGTCACGTTTTCCAGGGCCGCGTTCTTGGTCAGGCCGATGAGCCCGTGCTTGGCCGTGACGTAGGCCGACAGGTCGGCCGTGGCGGTGAGCCCGCCGATGGACGCGGAATTGACAATGGAGCCGCTGCCCTGCTGGTGCATTTGCAGCAGCTCGTACTTCAGGCACAGCCACACGCCGCGCAGGTTGACGCCCATGATGCGGTCCCATTCGGCGGTGGGCAGCTCGGCCGTATCGGCATCGTGCTGCATAATTCCCGCATTGTTGAAGGCCATATCCAGCCGGCCGAAGGTGGCCACGGTTTGCGCAAGCAGGGCGGCCACCTCCGTCTCCACGGCTACGTCGCAGGCAATGGCCACTGCGTTATGGCCGACGGCAGTCAGCGCAGCGGCGGCCTGCTGCGCCGTTTGGGGGTCGCGGTCGGCCAGCACCACGGCCGCGCCAGCCTCGGCAAATGCCTTCGCCGCTGCCAGGCCCATGCCTGCGCCCGCACCCGTAACGAGGGCCACCTGGCCTTTAAAGTTGTAGCTAACGGAATTACTCATGTTTTTGGGGAAAGAAGTTGGTTGCTGATGAAGGGGGCGGCGCTACGCCTCAGGGTTCAGCAAGCTCTCCAGCGCAAACCGGTAGCTCGGCAAGCCCAGCCCGGTGATGGTGCCCCGGCAGCCCTTGGCCAGCAGCGAAGGGCCACGGGAGGTGTCCAGGGTGGCGGGGTTGAGCAGGTGTACCTCGACGACGGGGGCCGTGAGCGAGGCCAGCAGGCCGGCAATGGCGTGGGAGGAGTAGGCGAACGCGCCGGGATTGAGGATGATGCCGTCGTAGTCGAAGCCGACTTCCTGCAGCTTGTTCACGAGCTCGCCCTCGATATTGCTTTGAAAATAGTCGATTTGGACGGCGGGGTACTGGTGGCGCAGCTCGTTCAGAAAGGGCTCGAAGCGCCTGGTGCCATAGGTCTCGGGGTCGCGCACACCCAGTAGGTTCAGGTTGACGCCGTTGATAATCTGGATTCTCATGGGACTAACGAAAATGGTCGTCGCGCCGCCTAGGCCGGGGGCAACACCTCGTTCAGGCAGGCCACGGCGTTGAGGGTGCGCGGGTAGCCCACGTAGGGCAGCAGCTGCGTGATGACGTTGATGAGGGTCTGGCGGTCGTTGCCGAAGTTGGCGTTGCCTTGAATGTGGCCTTTCATCTGCGGCTCGGTGCCGCCCAGCGCAATCAGGGCCGACAGGATGACGATTTCGCGGGTTTGATAGTCCAGCCCGGTGCGGGTGAAATAATCACCGAAGCAGTTGGCCGATAAGTATTTCTGAAAGTGTAGCAGGTCCGGGGGCGAGTTCTTATGCAGGTCGTCCAGCTTGTGCCCTACCACGACGCGCTGCACGGCGTAGCCCTCGTCAAACCGCGTGGCGGGCGTGGTTGTCGACTGGCTTTCCAGCGGCAGTGCGATGCCTCTTTCGGCAAATACCTGGTTGGTCACCTGCAGGAAGTCCAGCACCCGGGCCATGCCCGCGTAGGGCACCACCTGGTAGAGCACTTCCTTGATTTCGACCGGCGTGACGCCCGCGGTCAGGGCCGCGTCGAGTAGCTGGCGGTACTGGGAGAGGGCCTGCCCGCCGATGGTCGCCGCCAGCAGCGCCAGTAGCCGCGTTTTCACGTCCAGCTCGTCGTGGCCGACAACCTCGCCTAGTGCGAAGTTGTGAAACACTGCCACCAGGTCGGGGTCAGTGGCCTGGGCCGCCGGCTGGCTGCCCGGCCAAAGCTGCTCGTGGTTGCGAATGGCGGTGTCGCTCACCTGGATGGGAGCCGGAGCCGCCGCGCTGTACTCTTCCTCGGTGACGGGTTGCTGCCAGTCGGTGCCATCGGGCCGGGCGCTGGGCACAATGGCGATGTGCGTGAGGCTGCTGTGGTGCGACGCCCCGTGCCAGTGTCGCACATCGGGGGCAATCTTGACCACGTCGCCCTCGCGGATGATTTCGGCCGGCTTCCCCTGCTCCTGGTAGTAGCCGACGCCGCTGGTCACCAGCAGAATCTGGCCGGCCGGATGGGTATGCCAGTTGGTGCGGCCCTGGGGCTCGAACGTCACCTTGCCAATTACGCTGTCGAGGCCATCGGCGGGGGTGACCACGATATTGGCGAAGACGGCGCCGGTGAAATAGTCGGTGGGCTGCTGGGGGCCCTTGGGGGTTAAGGAAGTCATAGTTAGGATAGCGAAAGTGCCTGCTCCGCGTCCTGGCGAAAGGCCAGGGGCGTGCAGCCGGTATGCTTTTTAAAGAACTGGCGGAAGGTGGCCGGCTGGTCGAAACCCAGGCTGGAAGCAATCGCGGCCATGCGCCAATCGGTGTATTCGAGCAGCGCCCGCGCTTCGCGGCCAATGCGGTGGGTAATGTGCGCACCCGGCGACTGGCCGGTGGTGGCCTTCACCGCCCGGTTCAGCTGGCTGACGGCAATGGCCAGCCGGTCGGCAAACTCGGGAGCCGTTTTCAGGCACAGTCCCTGCTCGGGGCTTTCAATGGGAAACTGCCGTTCCAATAGCTCCAGAAAGAGCGCGGTAATGCGAGCCGCCGCGTTTTTGGGCCGGTCGAAATGGCTGGACGGCGGTAGCCGCCGCACCTCGTGGAACAATAAGTCGAGGTAGCTGCGAATCAGCTCGTCGCGAAACAGGTACGTGGCCTGCTGCTGCGCGAGTATCTTCTGAAAAAGGTCTTCCACGTAGGCCGCCTGCGCGTCAGTCAACTGAAAAACCGGTGTGCCCCCACTGGCAAACACCGGCGACCGCGCCCAGCTGGTCGCCGCGTCGTGGTCGCCCATAAAGGCCTCGTTGAACAGGCAGGCGTAGCCGTGCTGCTCGGCCGAGCGCAGCTCCATCGAACACGGAATCAGCGGGCTGGCGAAGAACAGGCACGTCCCGCGCAGCGCAATGCTTTTGTCGGCGTAGTGAATGGTGCTTTCGCCCCGCAGCAGGCACACTTTGTAGAAATCCCGCCGGTTGAAGGACGGCACCGGATGATGCACCAGGTCGATTTCGTAGGCCTTGAAGCCTTTCAGCTTCCGCGCGCCGGCCTGGTGGTCGGCGGCAGCCAGCACTTCCTTGTTCATGGGACAGAGGGGTAAACCAACCCGCACGCACACACCGCCGCGCACCCGGTGACGCCCGGGCAGGCTGGGGATTACGACTAGTCGGTGGGGGGGGATGCCGGTAGCTTCGGCGCTACGCGGCGGGAACCGCTTTGCGGCAGGCCAGGGGGGTACTGCCGGTGTGCTTCTTGAAGAAATTGTTGAAGTACGTGGGGTACTCAAAGCCCAGGCTGTAGGCAATGTCGGCCACGCTCCAGTCGGTGTGCTGCAGCAGGGCCCGTGCCTCGTCCAGAAGGCGGCCCGTAATGTGCGCGCTCGTGGGCTTGCCGGTGATTTCCTTCACCGCCCGGTTCAGGCTGTTGACGTGCACGGCCAGCCGGTCGGCAAATTCCTGGGGCGTTTTGAGCGCCAGCTTCTGCTGGGGGCTTTCCACCGGAAACATGCGTTCCAGCAGCTCCAGAAAGAGCGAGGTAATGCGGGCGTGGGCATTTTTGGGCTGAAAGGAATTCTCGTAGGGCTGCAGGTGCAGCGTCTCGTGAATCAGCAGCTGCAGGTAGGTGCGCATCAGCTCCCCCTTGAACGGATAGTCCGTGGCTTCCTCGGCCTGCATCTTTTGGAAAATGCTGGTCAGGTAGGTGGCCTGCGTTTCGTTGAGCTGGAACACCGGGGTGCCGCCCAGCTGAAACAAGGGCGACTGCTGCAGGCTCTCCGACCGGTCGCCGCCCCCTTTCACGAACTCCTCGCTGAACAGACAGGCGTAGCCCCGGTGCTGGTCGGTGTGCAATTCCATCGAATACGGAATGTGCGGGTTGGAAAAAAACAGGTAGGTGCCGTCCAGCTCGATGCTCTTGTTGGCATAGTGAATCACGCACTGCGTGGTCATCAGGCTCACCTTGTAGTAGTCGCGCCGGCTGTAGAGCAGGGGCGTCAGCTGCGGCTGGTTTACTTCGTACACCTTAAAGCCGCGCAGCTTTAAGTCGGTTGTATTTAGCTCTACCGGGGAAACGCCGCTGCCAGTACTCATGCATTGAAATTACGGAAATCAACCAGAAACGCCCGTTGGCGGGCCGCCTGCTGCCTTTAGTTTTTACCGGCGTATACGCGGGTCATGCCCCCATCGACGATGAGGTCGATGCCGGTAATGTAGCGGCTGGCGTCGGAGGCCAGGAACACCAGCGCGTCGCCAATGTCTTCGGCCGTACCCACGCGGCCGGCCGGGATTTCGGTCGAGATGCGCGCCACGTAGTCGTCCACCTGCTGCTGGGTCATCTTCTGCTCGTGGCTGTAGCCCTCCGTAGGCACCACGCCGGGGCTGATGGTATTGACTCGGATTTTACGGTCCCGTAGGTCGGTGGTCCAGCTGTGGGCCAGCGAGCGCACGGCGGCTTTGGTGGCGGCGTACACGGCAAAGCCCGGCAGGCCCATGTCGGCCGTGATGGAGGCATTCAGAACGATGGAAGCCCCGTCCTTCAACACGCCCAGCAGACTCTGCACGGTGAGTACCACGCCCTTGACGTTAATGCTCAGTTCGCTGTCAATCTGCTCTTCGGTCAGCTCGGCGAGCGGGGTGGCGTGGCCACCGCCCGCATTAGCGAAAAGAATGTCCAGCTGGCCGTGCGCGGCCTTAATCGTGTCGGCCACGCGCTGGGCGTCGCTCTTGCTGGCGGCATCAGCCTGGATACCGCGGGCGGAAGGCCCTAGCTTGGCCACGGCCTCATCGAGCACCTGCTGCCGACGGCCGGTGATGTACACCACCGCGCCGGCGTCAATCAGGCACTTGGCCGACCCAAACCCAATGCCGGTAGTACCCCCGGTGACCAGGGCGACGCGCCCTTTTAATACGTTCGATTCCATGTTATGGTAAGAGAAAAACCCAACCCCCAGGCAACGGAGTACCTGCCCAGCTGCCTGGGAGCAAAGTCGAATGAAGGAGGAAAAGGAGGGGCGAAGCCCGCTCCAGGTGCCGCTTACCTAGCGGTTAACCGTAGCTTGCTGCTGGGCATTGTAGCGCGCCCCTTGGATTTTTACCTGCTGGAGCACGTCTTCAATGCGGTGCAGGTCATCGGAGGTTAGCTCGACGTTGGCCGCGCCTACATTTTCTTGCAGGCGATGCAGCTTGGTGGTGCCGGGGATGGGGGCAATCCAGGACTTTTGGGCCAGCAGCCAGGCCAGCGCAATCTGCGCGGGGGTGGCCTGCTTGCTATCGGCAATGCCTTTCACCAGGTCCGTCAGGGCCAGGTTGGCCTTGCGGGCTTCTTCCTGGAAGCGGGGCAGGGTGTTGCGAATGTCGCCTTCCTTGAAGGTGGAGTCCGCATTGATGGCGCCGGTCAGGAAGCCTTTACCCAGCGGGCTGAACGGCACAAAGCCAATGCCCAGCTCTTCCAGCGTGGGAATAATCTGCTCCTCGGGCTCGCGGGTCCACATTGAGTACTCGCTCTGCAGGGCCGAGACCGGCTGCACGGCGTGCGCCCGGCGAATGATGTCCACGCCGGCTTCGGAGAGGCCGAAGTACTTCACTTTGCCTTCGGCAATCAGGTCTTTTACCGTACCAGCGACATCCTCAATCGGCACGTTGGGGTCCACCCGGTGCTGGTAGAAGAGGTCGATATAGTCGGTTTTCAGACGCTTGAGCGATTGCTCGGCTACGAGCCGAATGCGGGCCGGGGTGCTGTCGAGGCCCGCCTTGGCGTCGCCGTTCTTGAAGCCGAACTTGGTGGCGATGACCACCTGCTGGCGTACGTCTGCCAAGGCGCTGCCCACCAGTAGTTCGTTGGCTTCGCCGTACGCCTCGGCGCTGTCGAAGAGGGTGACGCCCAGGTCTACCG
>CAXUKA010000115.1:8154-16409 GCA_964251335.1 uncultured Hymenobacter sp. | reverse complement strand
CCCAGATACTCGGCCGCCTCGACGACCCCAAAGCCTTTTCGGAAGACGTGACGCGCCTGCAACAAATGGCGATGATGCCGCAACTCAAGGCCTTCGGCTACGATAAAATGCTGGTGGGTGCTCTGCAAAAAGGAGCCGAAGCCCAAAAAGGCAAGCCCAACGCCACCCAAAACCAAGCCACGGTAGATACCGCCGTGCAGGCCATTCAGGCTGCGAAGTAAGTTATACCGTGGACTCTGCGAGTCCGCGATTGGGTAATTAAATAGAAATAGCAGGCTCTGCAGAGCCCGCTATTTTTTTGTGGTATCACTTGCAAAGCATACGTCCATCATACTCCCTTACTCAACTCACAAAGCGCCTTAATTGAACTAAAAAAATAAAAACTAAGCCGCGCAGTACGACGAACCATCCCGCAAGGTTTCGTGTCGAACAACCATGCGCAAGACCACTCCGCTGGTGCTGGCTGCTCTGCTTGCAGGCCGCCTCACCCCCGCCCTGGCCCAAAACACGCCGGATGAGAATAATCCCAACGCCGACGCGCCCTTTGTGCTGCACCTGCGCCCTGACCGCCCTGGCCAAACCATCACAGCTGGCGTGCTGCGACCGGGCGAGTTTCAGCTCGAAACCGGTATTCAGCGCTATACGCCCGGCAGCGGCGCGAGCCTCACCAGCAGCACCGCCACGCTCCGAATCGGCTTCTTCAACAGCATGGAGTTTCGGGTGACGCAGCCCTACGTGTTTGGCACGCCCGGCACGGCGGCGGTAGGCGAGCACCCCGGTTTGCGCTCCGATTCGGTAGGATGGGCCCCTGTAACGGTAGGTGTCAAACTGATGCTTACCCCCGACCGTGCCAGCCGCTTTCAGGCTTCGCTGCTGGCCGAGGCCGCCCTCCCCAATACCGGTTCGGCTGGCCTGCGCAGCAAAATTGCCCCCGGTGGCCGCCTGCTGCTAAGTCAGCAGATAGGCCGCCGCGCCGCCCTGGAAGGCAACATTGGCTTTACCCAATACGGCCTAACAGCCGCCGATGTATCGCGCGGCCAGTACCTGGGCTCACTGGCCCTTACCGCCCCCATTACCGACAAGGCTGGCTACTTCGTGGAAGGTTACGGCCGGGGCCGCGACCTGCTCACCACTGGCGCTACCGCCGGCCTCTACTACCGCCCCTGGACCGGCCTGCGCTTCGATGCTACGGTGGGCCGCGTGCTGGGTGGCCTGGGGGCGGGTGCTACCACGGTGGGCGTGGGCTTGGCCCTGCGGCTGGGCGGTAACAGCCATTAATTTTCGCCTTCTTCTGCCAAAGCGGCGGCCTGAGCCTGGGGCTCGGGTCGCCGCTTTTGATTAGCGCCAGCTGCCAGCTGGTTGGCTAAACTGACCGGGTTTAGCAGCAAGCTTTTTAGCCGCTGAGCTTATCCTTCGGCGGCATGTGCCGTATGGATACCTGCTGGCTCGGGGAATTTTCCGGCCGCGCTGTTGCTATGCTTCGCTCTTTTGCGCTGGTTGCTTTGCTCGGGTCATTTTGCCTAAGCTGCCAAACTACTACCCCCATTACCAACGGCACCCCAGCCGCAACTAGTCGCCCAGCCGCTCCGGCTGCCGCGCTTTTCGAAACCCATTGGGTATTGCGCCAGGCCGGCACCCAGGCCATAGTCGTGCCCGAGGGCGGCCAGGAGCCCTACCTCTTACTACGCCGCACGGGCGCGGCCGAAGGCCAGGGCAGCTGCAACCGCTTCCGGGGCACGGCAGTTACCGATAGCGTTAGCCATTTGGTTTTCACGCCGTTGCTTAGCACGCGTATGGCTTGCCCAGCGCTGGCTACCGAGCAGGCTTTTACGCAGGCGCTGGCCGCCACGCACTCCTACCGCATCAGCGGCGACACGCTGCGTCTATACGCCGCTACCGAGCCCGATGCTACCCCATTAGCCCGCTTCAAAGCGGTGTATTTGCATTAAGAACTGCCGCTAGCTAGCAGCTGGCTTCACCCATGCCAAGCGCTCACGGGTAGCGTGCAAGCGCTGCATCAGCACATCGAGCCCCGGCTGGTGCACGCTGCCCAGGTGCGTAGTCGCAAACTCCTTGTGCGGCACGTAGCTGCCGTTATCCACCGCTTGTCCTACTTGCTTGTACGCATCGCGGAAAGGTACCCCGCTTTGAATAAGTTGATTGATATTTTCCACCGAAAATATTGCGTCGTACTTCGGCTGATTAATTACGCCCGGCACCACTTTTAATTCGGGCACGGCGAACAGCAGAATGTCCAGAATATCGGCAAACTGCACCATCGGCTTGAAGAGAATTTCCTTCAAAATCTGGAAGTCGCGGTGGTAGCCGCTGGGCAGGTTATTTATCGTCAGGATAATATCCATCGGCAGCGCTTGCAGGCGGTTGCAGTGCGCCCGCACCAGCTCGAATACATCGGGGTTTTTCTTGTGCGGCATGATGCTGGAGCCCGTGGTAAACTCCTTAGGCAGCAGCACAAAGCCCAAGTCCTGGCTATTGTACAGCACCAGGTCATACGCCAGTTTGCTGAGCGTGCCGGCCACACCCGCAATGGCAAAAGCCAGCGTTTTTTCGGTCTTGCCACGTAGCATTTGCGCGCCTACTGCGCTCACCGCCACATTGCTGAAATTCATTTCTCGTGTCGTCTGCTCGCGGTCGATGGGGAAGCTGCTGCCAAAGCCTGCGCCCGAGCCTAAAGGATTATGGTCGGCCACGGTATGCGCCGCTTCTAGCAAGCTCATATCCAGCAATAAATGCTCGGCATACGCCCCAAACCACAAGCCAAAACTGCTCGGCATGGCGGCTTGAAAATGCGTGTAGCCGGGCAGCAAGTCGTCTTTGTATTTCTCGCCTTGCTGCAATAATAATTCAGCCAATTCCAGGATTTTAGCGCCGATTTTCTCGGTGTAATCCTTGATAAATAATTGAATAGCTGTCAACACCTGGTCGTTGCGCGAGCGAGCTACGTGGATTTTTTTTCCGGCGTCGCCAAATTTATCGGTCAGATAATATTCGATTTTCGAGTGAACATCCTCGAAGGTTGGCTCAATCTCAAACGTGCCGTTTTCTACCTGCGCCAGTAGTTCATCCAGCCCTTGCAAAAGCTGACTTTCCTCCTCCTTGGAGATTAAGCCCACGCTAGCCAGCATCTTGGCTTGCGCCTTGGAAGCCAGCATGTCGAAAGGAGCCAGATACATATCCAATTCCCGGTCCTGCCCTACCGTGAATTTCTCAATTTTATCGTTTACTGAAAAGCCTTTTTCCCAGATTTTCATTTTGCGCAGCTATATAGTTTCGCTCGTCATGCTGAGCTTGCCGAAGCATCTCTACCGCTTTGTTGAAAGCTCTCAAACGAAGCGGTAGAGATGCTTCGGCAAGCTCAGCATGACGGGTAGAATTAGAATTTAAAATCAGTCAGCAATTCAATATAATCCGCAATTCCACCGCGAATTTCACTCAACAAAATATACTCGTCCGGTGCATGCGAGCGGGCACTATCGCCCGGCCCCATTTTCAGCGTTGGAAACCGCATCAGCGCTTGGTCCGACAGCGTGGGCGAGCCATACGTAGTCTTACCCATCGCCACCGCCTTCTGCACCAGCGGGTGCGTCAGCGGCAGCCCTGAGGACTGCAAATGCGTCGAGCGCGGTGTGATTTCGGCCTGCACATTGGCGCGGATTATTTCCAGAATTTCCTCATTCGAGTAGCACTCCGTGGGGCGCACATCCACCACGTAGCGGCACTCGTCGGGCACTACGTTGTGCTGCGTGCCGGCGCTTATCTGCGTCACGGTCATTTTCACCGGCCCGAGCATTTCAGACAGTTTTGGAAACTGGTAATTACGTAGCCAATTAATATCGTCGAGCGCTTTGTATAGCGCATTATCACCCTCATTACGAGCAGCGTGGCCAGTACGGCCCCGTGCTACGCCATCGAGCACGAGCAAACCTTTTTCAGCTACGGCGGCGTTCATGCCGGTGGGCTCGCCCACGATGCCGAGGTCGATTTTGCCTAATTCCGGCAGAATACTTTTGACGCCATTTGCGCCTGATATTTCTTCTTCGGCGGTGATAGCGCAGATTAAATTAAATGCCGTGGATTTATCGTAGAAATACCGAAAAACTGCCAGCAAACTCACTGCCGATGCGCCGGCATCGTTGCTGCCAAGTCCGGTGAGTTTATCGCCTTCCAGCGTTGCGCCGAAGGGCGGGTATGTCCAAGCCACGCCGGGCTTTACGGTGTCGTGGTGCGAGTTGAGCAAGATTACGGGTTTGGCAGCATCCCAGTGCTGGCTTACGGCCCACACATTATTGCCCTGGCGCTGCACGAGGATATTATGCTGCGTCAAAAACGCTACTAGAATATCCGCTGTCGCGGTTTCTTCTCGCGAAAATGACTGCGTCTGAATTAGCTGCTGCAATAATGTAATTGCATCTTCGCTCAGTTGGGCAATTAGCTCAGACATAGCACCGTGTGAAGCGCAGAATTAATATGCAGCGCATGACCAATAATTACCTTGCTCACGCCTTGGTTCAAGGCTGCAAACGCATTCTCTAATTTCGGCAGCATGCCATCGGCAATAATTCCCTGCGCTTTCAGCTCCGCGTAGCTCGCCGAATTGATTTCGGGGATTACCGAATTATCATCATTTACGTCGCGCAGCACGCCGTTTTTCTCAAAGCAATAGTGCAGCGTAGCGTCCATATCAGCAGCCAGCGCTACGGCCACGGCCGAGGCGATGGTATCGGCATTAGTGTTCAGCAGTTGGCCCTGGCCGTCGTGAATAATAGGGCAGAGCACCGGCGTGAGGCCGGCTTGCAGCAGATTCAGCAATAAGTTTTTGTTAACACTGGCCGGCGTGAGGTCGCCCACAAAGCCGTAGTCGATGTCTTTTACCGGGCGCTTCGTGCCCTGGATAACGTTGCCATCGGCCCCGCTCAGACCGAGCGCATTCACACCGAGGCGCTGCAAATTGGCGACCACTTCCTTGTTGGTTTTGCCGGCATAAAACATGACGACAATATCTAGCGTGGCGGCATCCGTGACGCGGCGGCCATTTATCATGTTTGGCGTCAGGCCCAAATCGCGCATCATGGCGCTGGCACCTTTACCGCCGCCGTGCACAAGGATTTTGGGACCACTGGCTTGGGCTAATAGTGCCAGGAATTTGCCTAGCTCGGCGGCATCGTCGATAATGCCGCCGCCTATCTTATAAATTGTTACCTCGGATTTATTCATACTTTATTCATCACCAGCCACTGCCGCGCTGACGAAAAAAATTACTCAGCCTATTGCAGGCAAAAGTAGGAACTTTTACCTTTGCGGCTCCATTATGGCCCTTGGTTTGCTAGTGCATTGCTAGCCCACGGCTGCTTCCTGCAATGACTCACTTGGTTCGCACCAATTCTCTGCTTTCCACCACGGCCCGCTTGGGCTCGGGAAGCGTGCGCACGCTGGTTTGCGCGTTGCTGCGACGACCCTAGCCGGCTTCAACTGCCGGATGCTGGCCACCATTGCCAGCCTTTTCGCGGGCTACTCTCGTATTTACCAATAGAGAGCCCAACCGCTTAACCGATAGACTTCGGGTTTTCTGCCGCTAACTCGCGTGGTGCGAGGGCCGGTTAACTGCGTCTCTTTCCTTAAGTTATCTTTTTATAACCATGATAATTCGGGTTGCAACGGCAGCAGATACGCACTATGCGGACCTGTTGTGCCAGTGGTACATCGAGTCGGCCAAGCAGCGGGGCACGGGCATCGCTAAGCGCGACCCGGAATATGTGCGCGAGAAAATGCGCCAAGGCAATAGCGTATTGGCTTTTGTAGACGGTGAATTGGCCGGCTTCTGCTATATCGAAACCTTCGAGAGCGGCAAGTTCGTGGCCAATTCGGGCCTCGTCGTAAACACCGAGCTGCGCAAGCACGGCCTGGGCCGCGCCATCAAACGCGAGATTTTCCGGCTGTCGCGCACCAAGTACCCGGAAGCCAAGATTTTCGGCATCACTACCAGTCTGGCGGTGATGAAAATCAACAGCGACCTGGGCTACGAGCCGGTTACGTTCTCGGAGCTGACCACCAGCGAAGACTTCTGGAAGGGCTGCAAAAGCTGCAAAAACTACGGCATCCTCACGGAAAACGAGCGCAAAATGTGCCTCTGCACGGGTATGCTATTCGACAAGCTGGACGCGCCGCTGCCGGCCGTGGAAGAGTCGAACATTGCCGAGAATATGCGGCTGCCGATTGTGGCACAGGGATAAATAACGAAGAAGTAAACCGGCCAGCCTAACCAATGGCTGGGCGGCCGGCTTACTTCGGCATTCAGTGAACACGCTTAAAACTTGAATTTTTAGAAGCGGAGTTTATTCCGCTTAACAGCTGGCAATGAAGAAAAAGGCAATTGTAGCGTACAGCGGCGGCCTCGACACGTCGTATTGCGTGGTAAACCTCTCGCGGGAACATGACCTCGAAATTCACACCGTTATCGTGAACTCGGGCGGCTTTTCGGCCGAGGAATTGGTGTCCATCGAAAAGCGCGCCTATGAACTGGGCTCGGTGAAGCACGAAGTAATTGACATTACTGAGCGCTACTACCACGATTGCCTGCGCTATTTGCTGTTTGGCAACGTGTTGAAAAACGACACCTACCCGCTGAGCGTGAGCGCCGAGCGCATGTTTCAGGCGCTCGCCATTGCCGAATATGCCAAGCGCGAAAACGCCGAGTACATCGTGCACGGCAGCACCGGCGCTGGTAATGACCAAGTGCGTTTCGATGTGGCCTTCGCCGTAATTGCGCCCGATGTGGAGATAATTACGCCCATCCGCGACCAGAAATTGTCGCGCCAGCAGGAAATCCAGTACCTGCAAGACCAAGGCTTTGAAATGAGCTGGGAAAAGGCCAAATATTCCATCAACCGGGGCATTTGGGGCACTAGCGTAGGCGGCGTCGAGACACTGACTTCGCGCCAGGCTTTGCCCGAGAGTGCTTACCCTACTCAGCTTTCTAAGACGGAGCCCAGCCAACTGGAAATCACCTTTGAAAAAGGCGAGCCAGTAGCACTGAATGGCGAGAAAATGGGTGCCGTAGCGCTCATTCAAAAGATTAATGAAGTCGCTGGCGCCTATGCCATTGGCCGCGATACGCACGTGGGCGATACCATTCTAGGTATCAAAGGCCGCGTGGGTTTTGAGGCTCCGGCGGCACTGCTACTCATCAAGGCACACCATTTGCTGGAGAAGCACACGCTGTCGCGCTGGCAACAGTTGCATAAGGAGCCGGTGGCGACTTGGTACGGCACACTACTACACGAGGCGCAATACCTCGACCCGGTGATGCGCGACTTTGAGGCTTTCCTCGTGTCGTCGCAGGAGCGCGTGACAGGTACGGTGTTCGTAGAGCTGCGACCTTATCACTTTGAGCTATTGGGCATCGAGTCGAAGTACGACATGATGCAATCGAAGGTGGCAACCTATGGCGAGGAGAATAACGCCTGGGATTCGCGCGATGCGCGGGGCTTCATCAAAATCTTCGGCAACCAGCTGAAAATTCACGCTAGCCTCAACGATTAACCTCACCCCCTAGCCCCCTCTCCAAAAAAGAGGGGGACTAGCTTCTAGCTTTAGTCTCTAGTTTTTATTGTAAAAATCGTCTGGCTCCCCCTCTTTTTTGGAGAGGGGGTCGGGGGGTGAGGTTCCCCGCGAAGGGCAACGTAAACACATGCAAAACTCTAAAATCACCGCTGGCATCGTGGGCGGGGCCGGCTACACGGCCGGCGAATTGGTGCGCCTGCTGCTGCACCACCCGCAGGTCGAAATCGGCGCGGTCGTGAGCTCGACGCAAGCCGGGCAACCGGTGCATACCGTGCACGAGGACTTGCTGGGCGACACGGATTTAGCGTTTGCCAGCGAATTGCGGGGCGACGAAGACGTGGTTTTCCTGTGCCTCGGCCATGGCCACTCGCGGGAGTGGCTGCTAAAAGCCAACCTGCCTGCCAGCACGAAAGTCATTGACTTAAGTAATGACTTTCGCTTGGCGGCCGACCGCGACGTAACCGGACGGCACTTCGTTTACGGCCTGCCGGAGATGAACCGCGAGCAAATCCGCACTGCCGACAGCATTGCCAATCCGGGCTGCTTTGCCTCGGCCATTCAGTTGGCGCTGCTGCCGCTGGCAGCGGCTGGACAGCTGCACGATGCGGTGCATATCTCGGCCATTACGGGTAGCACCGGCGCGGGCCGGGGTCTTGTCGAAACGACGGGCTACA
>CAXUKA010000115.1:0-8144 GCA_964251335.1 uncultured Hymenobacter sp. | reverse complement strand
AAACCTTCACGCACCAGCACTTGGGCGAGATTGGCGAAACGCTGGTGGGCTTGCAGCCGAGCTTTGACAAGCCGGTGCGGTTTATCCCTTACCGGGGCAATTTCACGCGGGGCATCTTCGCTTCGGTTTATACTACCTGCGAACTTTTAATACCAGAAGTACAAGAGTTGTACGCCGACTACTACCGCGATGCGCCATTCACGATAGTTTCGGAGAAGGAAATTCACCTCAAGCAAGTAGTGAACACCAATAAATGCCTGCTGCACGTGACCAAGCACGACGACCAAGTGCTCATCACGTCTGCGCTGGACAACCTACTGAAAGGCGCATCGGGGCAGGCGATTCAGAATATGAATCTGACGTTTGGCTTAGAGGAAACGGCGGGATTGAAAAGTAAGGCTTCGTTTTTTTGAACTAGACTGTCATGCTGAGCTTGCCAAATCATCTTGGCAGGTTCGTTAAATTATTTGCCGATTATGAGCGAAGAATACGCCGTTATGAGCCGAGTTGTCAACTCGGAAGTGTTGTTCGAGCATTTCGGCTACTGGCCAAATTTTCATGATGCAGAAGTCATAAAAGTGACTTTTGAAGCCTTACCAACTTGGCGTGCCGCTGTAACCTTCACAATCAACATCTTTGAAATGACTAGCAAAGTCAATGATAAGGGTTATTTTGAACTCACTAAAAAGTGCCAGGTTGAAGTGCAATTGACTGGAATAAAGCAACTAGAATTTGATTATTTCAGTCATCAAAATGTGCTTTTTGAGTTTTGGTTTGAGGAACAGGGGAGTGATATCAAAGCGGTTTTTAGTTCTTCAGTTGGCATGGAAGCCACTGTAGTTGCTGAAGAAGCTTTGATTCTGAGTCTTACTCCTATTGAAAAGCTACAGGTAGATGATATTGACGGCGACGGGGCCAGAAGTTCTGCTCAACCGCTTTAAGTCAACGAACCTGCCAAGATGCTTCACTTCGTTCAGCATGACAGTCTACTAAAAAGATAACCTACTAGAAACCATGAACCTCTTCGACGTTTATCCGCTCGTAAACATCACGCCGGTGCGGGCGCTCGGCGCGACGCTTTGGGACGAGAACGGCCAGCAATACCTGGATTTTTACGGCGGCCACGCCGTGATTTCCATCGGCCATAGCCACCCGCACTACGTGCAGCGCGTGCAGGAGCAGGTGGCCAAAATCGGCTTCTACTCCAACTCGGTGAAAATTCCAATTCAGCAGGAGCTAGCCACGAAGCTGGGCGAATTGTCAGGCTACCCCGACTACACGCTGTTTCTGTGTAACTCGGGGGCCGAGGCCAATGAGAATGCGCTGAAACTGGCCTCGTTTCACACCGGCAAAAACCACGTCATTGCGTTCAAAGGTGCGTTTCACGGCCGCACCTCGGGCGCGGTAGCAGCCACCGACAATCCCAAAATCGTCGCTCCCTTCAACGCGGGCCACGGCGTGAGCTTCTTGCCATACGACCTCGCGGCCGTGGAGCAAGTGATGCAGGCGCAGCCGGTGTGTGCCGTCATTATCGAGCCGATTCAGGGCGTGGGTGGCGTGGTGCTGCCGACCGACGAGTTTTTGCAGGGGCTAGCGGCGCTGTGCGCGCAGCACGGCGTGGTGCTCATTGCCGATGAGGTGCAGAGCGGCTACGGCCGGAGCGGCGAGTTTTTTGCGCACCAGCACGCGGGCATTCGGCCGGGCATCATCACCACGGCCAAGGGCATGGGCAACGGCTTCCCGATTGGCGGCGTGCTGATTTCGCCGGAGTTTAAGGCGTCTTATGGCTTG
The DNA here is from genome assembly GCA_964251335.1 of uncultured Hymenobacter sp. Classification (GTDB taxonomy): domain Bacteria; phylum Bacteroidota; class Bacteroidia; order Cytophagales; family Hymenobacteraceae; genus Hymenobacter. The sequence goes on along the minus strand of CAXUKA010000115.1, from coordinate 6,353 downwards.
CTGGGCACCACGTTTGGCGGCAACCACCTGGCTTGCGCGGCGGGTCTGGCGGTGCTCGAAGTGTTGGAGCAGGAAAACCTCGTGGCGCACGCGGCCGAGCTGGGCGCGTACATCATGCAGGAGCTGCGGACGCACAGCCAGGCCACGGTGGTACGCGGGCGCGGGCTGATGATAGGCGTGAAGTACGACTTCCCTATTAAGGAGATTCGTGATAAGCTGATGTTCGAGCATCACATCTTCGTGGGCAACGCCAGCGACCCGAACGTACTGCGCTTATTACCACCACTTAACATCACGAAGGCCGAGGCTGATTTATTTTTGCAGGCGCTATTCGCGCTGGAACCGGCTAAATTTGCGGTCGATAACACGGTAGTCGAGCAGGACTAACCCTCGTAATCCATCATGTTGAGCTTGCCAAATATCTTATCTCGCCAGAACAAGTCGTTCGAGCCTGATAAGATATTTGGCAAGCTCAACGTGTACAAAAGGCTTTGTGAATCAATCAAGTAGTGACCAACGGAGCACCGCTCCATTTTACACATAACCCAACAAGCGTGGAAAATACGAAGCTGGTAAAACTGGTATTAGCCGACGGTACCGAAATTGAAGGCAAGTCGTTTGGGGCCTACACGGCATCGGCGGGCGAGGTTGTATTCAGCACGGCCATGACGGGCTACCCCGAAAACCTGACCGACCCCTCCTTCCGGGGCCAGATTCTGGTGCTGACCTACCCGATGGTGGGCAACTACGGCGTGCCGATGGAGCAGATTGAGCAGGATATTTCGAGCGCGCTCGAATCGAGCCAGGTGCACATTGCGGGCCTCGTGGTGTCGTATTATTCGGAAGAGTACAACCACTGGAACGCTTCGCAAAGCCTAAGCGAGTGGCTGGCCGCGCACGATATTCCCGGCATCTACGACGTAGATACCCGTCTGCTAACCAAGAAGCTGCGCGAAGAAGGCGCGATGCTCGGCAAAATCGTGACGCCCGACCACGACATTCCGCTGCACGACCCCAACGAGGACAACCTCGTGGCCCAGGTGAGCGTGGACGGCGTGAAGCGCTACGGCAGCGGCAAGCACAAAATCGTGCTCGTCGATTGCGGCGTGAAAAACAACATCATCCGCTGCCTGCTGGAGCGCGATGTGGAGCTAACCCGCGTGCCTTGGGACTACGATTTCAACCAGCTCGACTACGACGGCCTGTTCCTGAGCAACGGCCCCGGCGACCCCACCACCTGCGAAAAAACCATCGGCCACCTGCGCACCGCGCTGGCCGGCGACAAGCCGATTTTCGGTATCTGCCTGGGCATTCAACTCATGGGCCTGGCCTGCGGCGGCAGCACCTACAAGCTGAAATACGGCCACCGCAGCCACAACCAGCCCGTGCGCCAACTCGGCACCAACAAGTGCTACGTGACCTCGCAGAACCACGGCTTCGCGGTGGATATGAAGAACCTGCCCGCCGAGTGGGAAGGCTTGTTTGAGAACCTGAACGACGGCACCTGCGAGGGCATCCGTCACAAAACCAAGCCGTTCTTCGCGGTGCAGTTTCACCCTGAAGCCGCCGGCGGGCCAGTGGATACGGAGTATCTGTTTGACGACTTTTTGGCTTCGGTGGAGAAGTATAAAGCGGCTCAGTTGCAGTCGTAGAACCTGCCCGTCATGCTGAGCGGAGCGCAGCGAAGTCGAAGCATCTCTACCGCTTCGTTGCGACTGCCCACTCATAATTCAAAGTCTCATGCGACCAAATGACTTGCCCGAACGCTGGAAAGACAAGCTACAAAAGCATTTGATTGCAATAGGCAGCAAATACAAGACACTTGGTGCCGGTGATTTTCCAAGTGACAAGCTAGTACGCATCAATTTTGAAGACGAGTCAAAAGTTGAGTTCAGGTACGCATTCATTATTAACGCTCCTGAGTTGCAAGAGATATGCGTATTTACCGAGCACTGCGGCTATCACATTTTTCATTCTTATGACGAACTGGACGTGGCAGTAGAGAACTTTAGCGACTCTGCGGAAAATTCATAGCATGTACGTCTACATCCTTACTAATCAAACGCAAACCGTGCTCTACATCGGTGTTACTAGCGACCTAGCACGACGGCTCTACGAGCATAGTAGTGGGCGCGGCGACGCTAGCAAATTCACGGGGAAGTATCAGTCAGATTTGTTGGTGTATTTCGAAATATGCCCTGATGCAACGCAAGCTATTGCGAGAGAAAAGCAATTGAAAGGCTGGGCACGACGCAAGAAAGACGCGCTGATTAACGCATTCAATCCCACTTGGGAAGCAATTGATTTGGAGACTTGGACTGGTTGAGAGCAACGAAGCGGTAGAGATGCTTCGACTTCGCTGCGCTCCGCTCAGCATGACGTTACTGGGTTTCGGCGTTACAAAAGTTATTTAATTTTTACACTCGCTTCCTTCTCATTTTGAAGGCTTTAAGCAACCAATGAAAGACATCAAGAAAGTACTGGTTCTCGGCTCGGGCGCTCTGAAAATCGGCGAGGCGGGCGAATTTGACTATTCCGGTTCGCAGGCGCTGAAGGCGCTGAAGGAAGAAGGCATTACGACCATCCTGATTAACCCCAATATTGCCACCGTGCAAACGTCGGACAATATTGCCGACGACGTGTATTTTCTGCCCGTCACGCCGTATTTCGTCGAGGAGGTCATTAAGAAGGAAGAACCTGACGGTATTCTGGTGGCGTTTGGGGGGCAAACGGCGCTGAACTGCGCAGTGCAGCTCTATCGGAATAATATTTTCGAGAAATACAACGTGCGCGTGCTCGGCACGCCGGTGCAGTCGATTATCGACACCGAGGACCGGGATATTTTTATTGACAAGCTCAATGAAATCGACGTAAAAACGGCCCGTAGTCGGGCCGTTACCACGATGGACGATGCCATCGCGGCGGGCCTGGAAATCGGCTTTCCGCTGATTATTCGGGCGGCGTTTGCGCTGGGTGGCCTGGGCAGCGGCTTTGCCGATAACGAGAACGAGCTGCGGGCGCTGGCCGAGCGGGCGTTTGCGACTTCGAGCCAGATTCTGGTGGAAGAATCCTTGAAGGGCTGGAAGGAAGTGGAGTACGAAGTGGTGCGCGACTGCTATGATAACTGCATCACAGTCTGCAACATGGAGAATTTCGACCCCATCGGTATTCACACCGGTGAGAGCATCGTGGTGGCCCCGTCGCAGACGCTCAGCAACCGCGAGTACCACAAGCTGCGCCAGATTGGCATCAAGACCATTCGGCACTTGGGCATCGTGGGTGAGTGCAATATTCAGTACGCGCTCGACCCGGTTTCGGAGGATTACCGCGTGATTGAGGTGAACGCGCGCTTGTCGCGCTCGTCGGCGCTGGCCTCGAAGGCGACGGGCTATCCGCTCGCGTTTGTGGCGGCTAAACTGGCGCTGGGCTACGGGCTGTTTGAGGTGAAAAACAGCGTGACGCAGACGACTTCGGCGCTGTTTGAGCCGGCGCTCGACTACGTGGTGGTGAAGCTGCCGCGCTGGGACTTGGGCAAATTTGACGGTGTGACCCGGCAGATTGGCTCTAGCATGAAGAGCGTGGGCGAGGTGATGGCCATCGGGCGCTCGTTTGAGGAAGCCATTCAGAAGGGCCTGCGGATGCTGGACACCGGCCGCCGCGGCTTCGTGGCCAACCGGCCTGAAGCGCCCGTGACCAACGCCGAGGTAGACAAGCTGCTGAGCGACCCCAACGAGGAGCGTATTTTCGCTATCAATCAGGCATTTGAGCTGGGCTACACGGTGCAGCAAATCCACGATTTGACGAAAATCGACCTGTGGTTTTTGCAGCGTTTGAGCACCATTTTTGAGCTGGGCGAAAAGCTGCTGCCGCTCGGCGATGGCACTGCACCCGACACGGCGCTGCTGAAAGAAGCCAAGAAGCTGGGCTTCTCGGACATGCAATTAGCTGCTAAATTCTACGGCGAAAACGACTTGCGTAATAGCGAGTTGCGCGTGCGTACGCTGCGGAAGTCGCTGGGCATTTTGCCGGTGGTGAAGCAGATTGATACGCTGGCAGCCGAGTTTCCGGCCAAGACGAATTACCTCTACCTCACCTACCACGGCACCGAAAACGACCTGGAGCCGGAAACCGACAAGGCGGTGGCCGTGCTGGGCTCGGGCGTGTACCGTATCGGCAGCAGTGTGGAATTTGACTGGTGCGGTGTGAACGCGGTGCAAACCGCTGCCGCTGAGGGCTATAAAACCATTGTTATCAACTACAACCCCGAAACCGTTTCGACTGACTACGACGTGAGCGACCGGTTGTATTTCGAGGAGCTGTCGTTTGAGCGGGTGATGGATATTCTGGATTTTGAGCAGCCGGGCGGGGTCATTCTCTCCACGGGTGGCCAGATTCCGAACAACCTCGCCATGCGCCTGCACCAGGAAAACGTGCCGGTGCTGGGCACCTCGCCCGAGCACATCGACGAGGCCGAAAACCGCCACAAGTTCTCGTCCATCATGGACGAGCTGGGCATTTCGCAGCCGCGCTGGAGCGAGCTTTCGACGCTGGAAGGCGTGTTTGAGTTCGTGGGCAAGGTTGGTTTCCCGGTACTCATCCGGCCGAGCTACGTGCTATCGGGCGCGGCTATGAACGTGGTTTCCAACAAGGAAGAGCTGGAAAACTTCCTGAAAGTGGCCAAGGAAGTAAGCACCGAATACCCGGTGGTAGTATCAGAATTCATTGAGGAAGCCAAGGAAATTGAGCTGGACGCGGTGGCCGACCACGGCGAAATCGTGAGCTACGCCATCTCCGAGCACGTCGAGTTTGCGGGCGTGCACTCGGGCGATGCCACCATGTACTACCCGCCCCAAAAAGTGTACGTGGAGACGGTGCGCCGCCTCAAAGCCATTGCCGAGAAAATCGCCAAGCGCTACGAAATTAGCGGGCCGTTCAACATCCAGTTCCTAGGCAAAAACAACGACCTGAAGGTAATCGAGTGCAACATCCGTGCCTCGCGCAGCTTCCCCTTCGTATCGAAAGTATCGGGCAATAACCTGATTACCAAGGCCACGAAAATACTCCTCGGCGTGCCTGTAGACCGCGACGCCAGCGAGCTGGTGTACGACGCCAACTTCGTGGGTGTCAAGGCTTCGCAGTTTTCCTTCACCCGCCTGGCCGGGGCCGACCCGGTGCTGACCGTGGATATGTCCTCGACCGGCGAAGTAGGCTGCCTGGGCGACACGGCCGCCGAGGCGCTGCTCAAGTCGATGCTGTCGGTGGGCTACCGCATCCCGCAAAAATCAGTGCTGATTTCGGGCGGCCCCATCGCCTCGAAAGTGACGCTGCTGCCGGTAGCGCAGATGCTGGCCGAGCGCGGCTTCACGATTTATGCTACGGCTGGCACGCACAAGTTCTTGGCTGACATGGGGCTAGACTCTACCCTACTCCACTGGCCCGACAGCCAGGAGCAGCCCAACGTGCTCGACTACCTGCGGGATAAAAAAATCGAAATGGTCATCAATATCCCCAAAAACCTGACGAAAGGCGAGCTGGATAATGACTATAAGATTCGCCGCACGGCCGTCGATTTCAGCATTCCGCTGCTGACGAATGCGCGGTTGGCTAGCGCGTTTATTACGGCGTTCTGTGAGCTGAAAATGAGCGACTTGAAGATTAAGAGCTGGAACGAGTATAAGGCTCAGTAATCAACTACAAAACTGTCATGCTGGGCTTGCGAAGCATCTTATCACGCTAGAACTAGTCGTTCAAATGTGATAAGATGCTTCGCAAGCTCAGCATGACAGTTTATTTTTAAAGACTTATGAAAAATTTCCTCTCTTTTGCCGATGCTGGCGACTACAAGGCGCTCCTCGCTCAGGCCTTAGAAATCAAGAAGAATCCCTACGGCTACCAGCAAATTGGCAAAAACAAAACCGTGGGACTGATATTTTTCAACCCTAGCCTGCGCACACGCCTGAGTAGCCTAAAAGCAGCTTACAACCTGGGCGCGCAAGCCTGGGTGCTGAACGCCGGGGCCGACTCGTGGACGCTGGAAATGGCCGACGGGGCCGTGATGAACGGCACCACGCAGGAGCACATCAAGGATGCCATCGCGGTGATGAGCCAGTATTGCGACGTGCTGGGCGTGCGCACGTTTCCGACGCTGAAGGATAAGGAGGCTGATTACAGCGAGGAAGTGCTGACTAAAATTCTGCAATACGCTACGGTGCCGGTTATCAGCCTAGAAAGCGCCACGTTACACCCGTTGCAGTCGTTTGCCGACCTCATCACGGTGGCCGAAACCAAGAAAAAGGAGCGTGTGAAAGTGGTGCTGACCTGGGCGCCGCACGTGCGGGCGTTGCCGCAGTGCG
>CAXUKA010000114.1:0-16417 GCA_964251335.1 uncultured Hymenobacter sp. | reverse complement strand
GGTATGTACGTGCGCCTGGCATTTGCGGTGGCCGCCTTCCTGGAGCCGGAAATTCTTATCGTGGATGAGGTACTGGCAGTAGGCGACGCCGAGTTTCAGAAGAAGTGTCTGGGCCGCATGAAGGACGTCAGTGTAAATGATGGCCGTACCGTGCTGTTTGTAAGTCATAATATGGCAGCAGTAAGCCAGCTTTGCAACAAAGGCTTATTTATGGCTAATGGCCAGGCTGTTATGAGTGGCGATATCAAAGATGTTATTGATAATTATATAAATAGTAATGCTGGTGATGCTAGTTATGTAATCAGTAAAAACACTAGTAAAGCCTATATAAAGAGCGTAGAGCTCTTGGATATAGTGCGCGCAAGAAATAGTGTATTTAAAAATAATGAAGAGATATTTGTGAAGATTAACATTGTTAATGTTCGCTCATCTGTTGCCAATACTACTGTCAGTATTATCGTAAAAGATAAATACGAAGCGCCCATTTTTGCAAGCCATAAATTAATTGGCAATGAAGAGAATGAAATGACTGTTACTGCTGTAATACCCAGGGATTTGCTATTACCTAATATGTATTACGTAGAAACTGTCTTGCACGAGCCGATGGTCGAATTTATCGATAATACTGTCCCGCTTTTGACCTTTGAAGTAGAAGATGTTGAAATAACAGAGCATTCCTCTTACAAATCTTCGCAAATTGGGCTTATTAATTCAAATACAACTTGGATTAAGTAAGTAGGCGATATTATGAGACAATTGCTAAAATCTCTATTAAGAAGGACTTATAATAAGTTTATTCAAAATGATTCTGAGAAGAAGCAAGATGATAAAGTGTTTATTGATAGCTCGTCAATAGTTGTTGAATCTTCTTTTTCAGATTGGGTTAAAGTCCAGAAGCAGTGTTTTTTTTACAAGTCCCAAGTTGGGTCTTATAGCTATTTTGCTGGATTTAATTCTGTGATGAATTCTTCTATTGGAAAATTTTGTTCTATAGGTGCATTTGTCTCAATCGGCCCAGGGAAACATCCAATAGAATATATTTCAACAAGCCCCGTTTTTTTTTCTCCTCATAAGCAGTGTGGTACCACTTTTGCGGAGAAGTCATATTATAGGGAAATGGGTTCTGTCATCATTGGAAATGATGTTTGGATTGGTGCAAATTCAATAATCCTAGATGATGTTATCATTGGTGATGGGGCTGTTATTGCAGCTAATGCAGTAGTTACAACAAATGTCGAGCCATACACTATTGTTGGTGGTACCCCTGCTAAGGTTATTCGTAAGAGATTTTCTGATGAAATAATTGAAAAATTATTATTATTCAAATGGTGGGATAAGAATGAGGAATGGTTAAAAGAAAATTTCCGTTCTTTTCATGATTTGAATGAATTTGAAAAATTATTGAATACTAATAAAAATTGATGTTAGTAGTTAATTTTATTGGTGGCTTAGGCAACCAAATGTTTCAATATGCTTTTGGCCGAGCAATAGCCCTGAAAAGGGAGTTGCCAGTAAAATTTAATGTTATTGAATTGCTTGACCGAACACCTAAAGAAAATTTTACTTTTCGGAATTACGAGCTTGACATCTTTGCTGCTGAAATAGCAATTGCTTCTGAAGAGGAGGTTGCTATTTATAATTATCAGCCAAAAAGCTTGCCGGAGAAGGTATATTATAAGGTAAAGCGGAAGCTTCTTAAGCCCCAAGTATTTAAGGAAAGAGCCTATTATACATACGACCCCGATGTATATCGCTCTTCTGAGAACACTTACTACGATGGTTATTGGCAAACCGAGCAGTATTTTCAAGAGTTTGCGAGTGTATTGCGCAAAGACTTGGCATTCAAGACCGAGCCGCAAGGCCAGAATGCAACGTTAGCAAAGCAGATACAAGCCAGCAATGCTATTGCAGTGCATGTAAGAAGAGGTGATTATGTGTCAAACGCGATTTCCAATCAAGTACATGGTACCTGTTCGCCAGAATATTATCGCCAAGCAGTTGATATACTTCGTCAGCAAGTAAGCAACCCCGTGCTATTCGTGTTTTCAGACGAGCCGGAATGGGTGCAGCAAAACCTGGCCTTTGACCTGCCAACTGTATACGTAAGCCATAATAAAGGCCAAAAGAGCTTTGAAGATATGCGGCTAATGAGCTTATGCCAGCATAATATCATTGCAAACAGCTCATTTAGCTGGTGGGGAGCATGGCTAAATGACAATCCGAAGAAACAGGTAATAGCCCCGCGCCAATGGATGCAAAGCGAAGTAATCGATTCGTCGGGCCTAACGCCTGCCAGCTGGATAAGGCTATAATAGTTGCCTGAACAAATAGCTATTTCAGAATAGTATTCATACCCGTATTAGTTAAATCTTATTCTTTGCCAATGAACCGTTCTGCACCTCTGGTCAGCATTCTGATGCCGGTGTATAACGCCGCACCTTATGTAAAAGAAGCGATTGAAAGCATTTTAACGCAGACCTTTACCAATTTCGAGTTACTTGTTTTTAATGACGGTTCTACTGATAACAGTAGCGAGGTAATTCGTGCTATTGACGATAAGCGCATTACTTTGTTCGATTATAAAGAGAATTCAGGCTATGTTGCTCACTTAAATGAGGGCTTGCGGATAGCCAGGGGGCAGTATATCGCCCGTATGGATGCCGACGATATAGCATTTCCCGACCGCTTGGCCAAGCAAGTAGCATTGCTGGCTAATGAGCCGGCCATTGGGCTGTGCGGTACAGGCTACCAGATGTTTGGCACCCTTGACCGGGTGATTCAGCTGCCCTCGGATGATAAGCAAATTCGGGAGTTTATGCTGGAGCATTCGCCTATGGGGCATCCTACCGTGATGTTTAGCAAGACGGTAATAGCGCAGCATAACCTGGCTTATGACAAAGCTTTTATGCCCGCTGAAGATTACAAAATGTGGTATGACTTCAGCCGGGTTTCTCAGTTGAAAAACCTCCCGGATATCCTGCTGCACTACCGGGTTCATCCGCACCAGATTAGCTCGTACCAGAATGCTACTCAGCGTGCGAATGCCGATGCGGTGCGTATCATGCAGCTCACAGACAAAGGGTTCCGGCTTTCGACCGAAGAGCAAAAGCTATACTGCCGGATATTGAGCCATCATACCAGGCTGGATAGTGCAGCGGAGTTTGAAGCAGTATTGCAGGTAATGCAGAAAGTACTCAGTGAAAACACCCGTCTGAAGGCATATGGCGAAGAGGTTTTCCAGAAGATTTTCGCAGCGAGCTGGCACCGATTGATTTGTGCCATTGAAAAGTTTCATCCAGCTTACATAGTGCCGGTTTTGCTGAAAAAAAAGCCCATAGCTCAGCATCTGGGCTTGCTCGGTAAGATAAAGTTTGTTGTGAAGTCGGTGTTGTTTTGGAAAATAGCGCCTGCCGCTTAATTCAGCTATGAAAATAGGATTTGTCTCGCTAATGCGAATAGCGGATTGGGGCGGAAGCGAAGAGCTATGGTCTAAAACAGCTCTGCTAGCTTTAAAAGCAGGCTACAAGGTCGAAACGCTGACTTACGGCTGGAGCCCCGTAGCCCCTCGCATTGCGAAGCTGCGGGAAGCCGGAGTTGATACAAAGTTTTACCATAGTGATTCGCGAGGCTTGCTCGACCGCGTAGCCGTGAGGCTAGGCGTGAAAAAAGGACGTTCTGAAGAGCTGCCTGCACTGGAAGCCGATGTGTACATCATTTCCAACGGCTCGACCTGGGACTTTACCTATAATCGCCACATCGTGAATAAGGTTATTGCCACTGGCAAGCCTTATATCATGCTCAACCACAACAGCCTCGACTCGGGCAGTATTCTGGACAGTGCCCAGCGCGAGTACGCTATGGGTGTGCTCGACAAGGCCAGCAAAGTGCTGTTTGTATCGGAGCGTAACCGCCAGGGAGCCGAGCGCCAAATGGCGCACGCCATCCCACGCGCCCAGGTGGTAGGCAACCCGGTCAGTATTCGCGAAGCTGTTATTCGGCCCTATCCGGCTTCGGACAAGCTGCTTATGGCAGCGGTTGGCACCATCGAATGCAGCATCAAAGGGCAGGATTTGCTGCTCGAAGCGCTAAGCGGCGAGGTATGGAAAAACCGCGACTTCCTATTGCAGATTTATGGCCGGGGGCCGCATGTGCAGTACCTCCACCAGCTGATTGAATTGTACGGCCTGCAAGGCAAAGTAACAATAGAAGGGCACGTCAGCGACGTAGACCGCATCTGGGAAACCAACCAGGCGCTCGTTGTGTCCTCCACCACCGAAGGCGTGCCGATGGTAGTAGTAGAGGCAATGCTTTCGGGCCGGGCTGTAGTGGGCACCGACGTAGGCGCTATCGACCGCTACGTGCAGGATGGCGAAACGGGTTTCCTAGTCGCAGTAGCAAAAGCTAAATACCTGGCCGCTGGGCTGGAGCAGCTGTGGAACAGCCGTGCGCAGCTCCAGCAGATGGGCGAGAAGGCATTTGCGCGGGCAACCGCCATCACGAACATGCACCCGGAAGAAAGCTTCTTAGCTATTATTAAATCGGTTGTTTAACGGAGGCAGCTATGCTGCCTCTTTGGCCTGCTGGGCGCTGAATCAGCTTGCTAGCATTTAGTAAGCCCAGCCCTGTTCTTAACCTGATATCGATTGTACTATGGCAGTATCGCCTCACCCTGCCGGAGTTTCTGTCCTGATATGCACTTATAATGGGGCAGTACGCCTGGTGCCTACACTAACCCACCTTGCGCAGCAGGTAGTAGCTTCCGCAGTGCCCTGGGAAGTGATACTGGTAGACAACAACTCGACAGATAACACCGCCGCCAGCAGCGCCGCCCAGTGGCAGCGCCTTGGCGCGCCGGCCCCCTTGCGGGTACTGAGCCAGCCCAAACCCGGCAAGCAGTTTGCGCTGGAAATGGCCTACGAAGCTGCGCGCTACGAGTTTATGTGCATCGTAGACGATGACAACTGGCTACACGCAGGCTATTTGCAAAGAGGCTACGAGCTGATGCAGGCCGACGAGACGATTGGGCTGCTGGGCGGCAAAAACGTAGGCGCGTTTGAAGTAGAGCCGCCTGCGTGGTTCAGCGAGTTTCAGGCAGCCTACGCAGTGGGCGAGCCGGTGGCGTATGTAGCCGAAGGCAAGCGCAAGTTTGTAACCGGAGAAATAACCACTGGCGTATTGTGGGGAGCCGGCTTATTTGTGCGGCATGCCATCTGGCGTAAGCTACAAGCGTTTGGCTTCAAAAGCCTGTTTACGGGCAGGCAGGGCGAAAGCCAGCTCACTGCCGGCGAAGACGACGAACTGAGCTACGCAACCCGCTTGCTGGGCTACAAGCTCTGGTATGATGAGGCGCTCTGCTGCACCCACTTCATGACGGCCGGCCGCCTGACAGAGGACTATTTGAAGCGCCTCTGCTATGCTGCGCCCCGTGCTTACCTCGGGCTGGCGGCTTATCAAAAGGTATTAAGTACCAGCCGGTCAAAATACTACACCCTGGTGCCCTGGCTAAAAGACCTGGGTTATATAGCCAGGCGGGCAGTAGGGGAGGTGCTATCGTGGCGCTATCTGAAGTCATATAGACAACCGGACTTGCAAACGCAGATAGCCGTAAACCAGCGCTTGCTGACGCTACAAAACTTTGCCGCGCACTTTGGTGAGGCGCGGCAGGATTTTCAAAAAGTACTTGACTTTTATACGCGCATACAAAGCGAAAATACTGCCTCTGGAAAATAGTAATCAATAACAGGTAAATTTATAGCGTACTACTTTTGTTGTTTTCCAGTTAATTGAGACCTGGATAAATCCTATGCCCATATCAATCATTGTTCCTTCAACTGGCGAGCGCACCACCATTCTGCTGGAAACATTGGAGGCTGCACTACGCGCAATAGATTCTTTTGAGGCAGAAATAATTGTAATTAAGAAAAAAGAAAAGCAAGTGCCACTAGTACATCCCAAGCTACAGCTTGTGGATGTAGAATTTAATAACGTTTCGACAAGCCGGAACCTGGGTGCTAAGCTGGCTAAATATGAATTATTATTTTTTATCGATGACGATATTCTGATTTCTGCCGAAAATATCTCACGTCTTATTGAGTTTGAAGCGCAGATGCCGACACCTTACCTGGTTTCGGCTACCTGGCTTCATTCGCCGCATGTGCTGGAGTTGAGGAAAAACACCTTCCTCGGCCAGATGCTGGCAGCGTATTTCCCAAATGACTCTTATAAGACAAGGTATCACAATGTTGCCAAGCAAGATGATTGGCAGGATAACCGGTACTTTAAAAGCGCGATGAAGGACGTTTTCTGGGAGCTTTGCTTTTCACTTAGGCGAACTGATTACCTACGCATAGGGGGTATGAATGAGCACTACAACTTTGGCAACGAAGGAGTAGATTTCCTAAAGAGAATATTGGCAGCAGATATAGCGTACTATGTAGACTCACAAAATGTAGTTTCGCACAACGAGTGGGATAAGTTCAATGATTGGCGCGTTCCGGAGAAGCGCTGGCAAGTGGAAGCACAGCTGATAAATGATAAAAAGGGCTTTATTGCTGCTACTTATAAAAACTATTTGTATAAGGTTGTTTATGGAGTGTTGATTTATGCATTCAAGCCTGTACTGCGAAAATTTTTGCATTCTATGTCTGTAAAAAGTAATAAAGTGCGATTCTATTTCAAATTGTTTGACATTTATCTTACTTCTATTTACTGGCATCAGATAACATGGAGGATATTGGGGCAGATGTAAACGAATTTAACCTGGCTGTGTGTAGGTATATTTGCTGTTTGCTTGAAATTAATAAAATATATAATACGATACTATGAATCAAAGAAACTATACGATTGATATTTTACGCATTCTCGGAGCCTTCTGTGTAGTAGTATTGCATTCGCCATTGGGTCTATTACCCAATGCACTAGCTTTGGGTTTGCGGCTGGGCTCGCGGTGGGCAGTACCCTTTTTTTTCCTGGTTAGCGGCTATCTGGTTGCTCGCCCCAAATCAGATGGGCATGGAGTAAACGTTAACAAATCATTGAATAATTTGATTGCAATTTTTGTTGTATCAAATATTATTTATTTGATTTTCTTTTTAGTAGATAATAATCCGGCAACTTCTGTTGACTTAACCTTTGCTGGCTTATTAATCGGCCAGACCGGACATTTATGGTTTATTGGTGCCTCAATTTTTGGTTTGCTTCTCTTGCAGTATATAGCTAATCGTTATACTGATAAATCAGTGTTATTAGTAGCAGGAGGAGTATTTTTAATTATTGTTAGTAGTAGCGGCTATTCAAAAGTTTCAGGTATAAGCATACAGTCAGAGGCAGCTCGTTATCTTACCGCTATTCCATTTTTATTTGTCGGCTATCTTATTTCCCAGCATAGCGCTGTATTGCCACGATTATCTGTAACAGTATGTATACTGGGAGTGCTGGTAGGTTTCGGACTGGAATGCGGTGAAGCAATACTGCTTTATCTTAAAACAGGTAGTAGCCCCCACAACCAGGAGTTGCTATTTGGTACAGCAATAATGGCCCTAAGCTTATTCTATTTTTGCCTGATGCTACCAGTTGCTACTGAGTGGACACTGGCAAGCACGGGGAAAATATATTCCTTACTTATTTATTTGTATCACCCGCTGATTATACTGGTGCTTTTTAATAAATTAGCTTTAGGTAAATACAGCGAATGGTTTTACTATACGAGCCCGCTATTGGTGTTCTCTATTTTGTTTTTTATCCTTAAATTGTTGCGAAGAGCTACACCTAGGGTTTTTGCTGTACTTAGCGGGCAATAGTTCACAAGTCGAATAACAGTCCGTTGGGCATATACCAGATGAATATTCTTCTCGCCATCGAAGACCTCCGCACAGGTGGAGCCCAGGTATTTGCGATGCGCCTGGCACAGGCGTTCCATGAGCGAGGCCATCGGGTATACCTGTACACGCAGTATGGCTCGTATACCAACCACACGCTCGTAAAGCAGCTGGCTTCGGACGTGCCAGTGCTGGCCTTCGACATGTCCATTCCCGGTTTGGAGTGGCTGACTCGCAAAGTTCAAGGCCTATTGAGGCGCATGGGGCGGCCTTTCCCAGCCCGTGAGCAGCTGGTAGCCCAGCATCTGCACCGCACTCTGGAGCGACTGCACATCGATGTGCTCAACTCGCACACCATTAAGTCAGACTATGTAGCAGCCAATGCTATAGCTGCCCTGCACCCGCCGGTGCCGCTGGTTATCAGCATGCATGGCTGCTATGAGGATTTTTTGCACAAAACCTCCGAGCCTGAAGTTACGCTGCACTCGCGGCAGGCCTTGCAGCAGGCGGCAGGCGTAGTTTATCTGACCGAAAAGAACCTGGAAATATTCTCGGTGCCGGGCGTGCGGCCGCTGGCTACTATTCCCCATGCCCAGATTTATAATGGGTTTTCCGGCAGGTTTTCGGCGCAGCTGCCCAGCCGCCAGCAGCTAGGCATAGCGGAGCAGGCGCTCGTGTTCGGCATGGTGGCGCGGGGCATTCCGGAAAAGGGATGGGCGTATGCCATCAAGTCCTTTCTGGAAGTGAGCAGCGAGTTTCCGCAGGCGCATTTGGTGTTGGTCGGTACCAGCGAATATCTCGACGAGCTGCAAGCTACTTATCCACACCCACGTATTCACTTCGTGGGGTTTACCCCGAATCCGATTGACTGGGTGCAGCTCTGCGATGTAGGCTTGCTACCTAGCTATTTCGCTTCGGAAAGCTTGCCTAATTCCATTGCCGAGTACTTGTTTTGTGGGCTGCCCGTAATAGCGACCAGCATTGGTGAGATACCCCAGATGCTGGCTGTGCCGGGGCAGGGGCTGGCCGGTGTGCTGGTGGAGCAAAATGGCCGGGGCCTGGTCGACCCGGAAGCCTTGACTACGGCGCTACGAGACTATCTTACCAAGCCGGCTTACCTCGCATCGCATAAAGCGCTGGCAAAGCAATGCTTTGCCAAGTTCAGTATGGACCGGTGCGTGGCGGCCTACGAGGCACTTTTTGCAAAGGCGAAGGGTGCCGATGTGGCAGGGGAAAGCGCCCGCACTCTGCCGCTCACAGCCGCTAGTTAATTATGGTGATACCTATACCAACTCCTTCTGTATCGCCAGTATCCCCGCAGCCGGGCTTGGCAGATACATCGGCTCCTCGCAAAGCCTACTTAGTCGGGCTCGACAGCTTGCGAGCAATCGCTGCGCTCAGCGTGTGCCTATTTCATTATACCAGTGGGGCTTTGCCCAAAACAGTGGTACCTGTTGCGAAGCAACTGTTTTCGCGAGGGTACCTAGGGGTAGAAATATTCTTCGTGATATCGGGCTTTATCATCCCGTATAGCTTAGTAGGTAAAAACCACCGGATTAAAGGATTTTTCACCTATATGAAAAAGCGGATTGTTCGCATCAATCCGCCTGCTTATGTAGCTATGCTGCTGGTGCTCGGCCAGTGGTTTATTATCGATAAATTCATTCAGCATAATACGACTTACACGCAGTCGGTGACCCTAGCACGGGTACTACACAATTTACTGTTCACGGTTCCATTTACTTCATACAAATGGTTTATTGGTGTATTCTGGACGCTGGCTATTGAATTTGAGTTTTACTTATTCATTGGCTTACTTTTTTCGTGGCTTTTTGAAAGCCGGCATATTGGCTGGTTTTTGGGGCTTTACCTGGCAGCGCAGGCCGTGCCGCTATTGACAGGTCCATCTCTATCACCCGATAATTTCTTTCATTACAGCTCACTATTTGCCTTGGGCGGGGTAGCCCTACTTTGGCAGCAGCAGCGCCTATCGGTAGTGGCCTACATCGCTTGCTTGGGGCTTTTTACAGGGTTGGCTTGTTGGCAGCTAGATGCATATGCCGCCGCGGTGGGCCTACTCACTGCGTTGGCTGTTACAGCAATGAAATTCCGAATTCCGGTACTGAGCTTTTTAGGAAAAATGTCTTATTCATTTTACCTAATGCACATAGTTATTGGCACTACCTCTGAGTTTGTATTGGTCAGGTTTATTTCGCCCACGACGGCAGTCAATAAATTGCTTATTGCTTTTCTGTGCCTGATAGCAGCACTGGCAGGCGCGTATTTATTTTACCTGGCAGTGGAGAAGCCCATGATGCGTCTGGCTGCTCGTCAGCGCTAAAGCACTAGCCGAAAAAAACACTAACACCTCTTGTTTATCAGTTATTTTGCTTTCCTCTCCTCCTCAATTTTACCGCCGAAAACTACTGTTGCTGATTCCTAACCTTGGGCTAGGTGGTGCGCAGCGGGTATTTCATGACCACAGCTTGGAACTGGCCAAGCAGTACCAGGTAACGGAGGCCGTATTCAACACCGACCAGGCTAACATGTACCCGAGCGGCAACGCGCTGACAAGCCTGGAGGTAGCCGGTGGGGGTGGGGCACTCGATAAGATTCGCAACTTCGGCCGGCGTATTACACGGCTAAAAGCATTGAAGACTGAGCTGAATACCGACGTGTGCATCAGTCACCTTGAAGGGGCCGATTATATCAACCTGCTCAGTAAAGGCCGGGAAAAAGTGGTGCTGTGCATCCACGGCTCCAAGTTGCACGACCAGAACATTGCCGGTATGGTGGGCTGGCTGCGCAAGAAAGTTCTGATGCCAGCTCTGTATAACCGGGCCGATAAAATCGTGACCGTCAGCCGCGATATCAATCCGGAGCTTATCAATAGCTTTGGTGTTCACCCCGATAAGCTGCTGACCATTAATAATTTTTTTGAAGTAGCCCAGATTGAGGCCAAAGCGCAGGAGCCTCTAACGGCCGACGAGCAGGCCGTGTACGCGGCCGCTCCGGTGCTGGTAACCTCGGGCCGCCTGACGCGACAGAAAAACCAGGCTCCCATGCTGGATATCATGGCGGCCCTGCGCCAGCGCCGGGCTGTTAAGCTTATATTTGTGGGCGACGGCGAATTGCGCGACGACCTTATCGCACACGCCCGCAGCTTGGGACTGCGCGTGTACGCAGTGTGGGAAAACGCGCCCCTGACACCAGAGTATGATGTGTACTTCATGGGCCTGCAGACCAACCCCTTTAAATACCTGCGGCCGGCGACGGCGTTTGTTTTCCCCTCGGCTTGGGAGGGCTTCCCGATGGCTCTCGGCGAGGCCATGGCCTGCGGCCTGCCCGTGGTGAGCACCGACTGCCCCACTGGCCCGCGCGAGATGCTGGCCCCTGATACCCAAAGTCCGGTTGTGCCATTACGACAGGCCGAATGGGCGGAATATGGGCTGCTGTTACCTGTTATCGATAATTCTGCTTCTCGCACAGCTGATGAACAGCAATGGATTACAGCCCTGCTCGCCTTATTAGATAATCCGGTTGAGCAGGCTCGATTAGGAAAAGCAGCCCAAGTACGTATGCAGGACTTTACGCCAGAACGTATTTTTGGGCAATGGGTGGCTATGATTGAGAGCCTTGTGCAGGCCTAGTCACTCACATTGTTATAAGTAGCACAGCTTGTATCTGGCTTCTAAGAATGCTCTCTTATTTACCTATTTATTATTTTCTTACTATATCCGCTTTGTTATTTTTAGACATAGCGCTGCTTTCATGCATCCATCTATTTCGCTATCACTTCCAGTTAAACCAATCGTTAAACGAATTTATTTTCCTAATCTGGATGGTTTACGCTTCCTGGCGTTCTTCTCAGTATTTCTATTCCACTCCTTCTACACCACCGAGCCTACTGTGCTTACCAGTAAACTTTATGGGCTGGCATATGGTATGACTCGCTCGGGAGACTTGGGTGTTAATTTCTTTTTTGTACTCAGTGGGTTTCTTATTACCTACCTGCTACTCAGTGAGCGGGAATTGAATGGGCGCATCGCTATTAGAGCGTTCTACATGCGACGTGTCCTGCGCATCTGGCCGCTGTATTTTGTAGTCCTGGTTCTGGGTTTTGGTGTATTACCCATTCTACGGGCGCACTTTGGAGAGCATAGTATTCACGAAACAGCTCAGCCTGCCTATTTCGTATTATTTCTGGCCAATTTTAATAACCTTTATTATGGCTGCCAGACTCCTGCGCTGACGGCCCTATGGTCGGTATGTGTAGAAGAACAGTTCTATCTGGTGTGGCCATTGCTCATAGCGGCAGTGCCAACCCGGCGACTAGGCTGGTTATTTAGTGCCTTACTAGCAGCAAATCTAGTATTCCGGGCCTTGCACCAAACAGAATATATGGTGCTAAATCTGCATACATTCAGCGTAATTGGTGATATGACTTTGGGTGGTATGGTGGCATGGCTATGCTTTAGAGATAAGAAGCTGACTACAGCTATTGGCCGGCTGCCACGCTGGAACATTGGCTTAGGCTATGTACTGGGTATTACCCTGCTAGTGGAACGGGAAATCCTGTTTAGCCTGCCCGGTTACATTATTGTAGACCGGTTGATATTGGCTATTTTCTTTGCCTTTGTATTGCTTGAGCAAAATTATGCTCGTCATTCATTCGTGAAAATGGGGCAACTTCGCTGGCTAAGTTATTGGGGTACCTATACCTACGGCCTGTATTGCCTGCATTTCATGGCTTTGTTGGCAGCTTATCAGTTGATGCATCGTCTGGGCTTAAACCACACAGTGGAAGGAGTGGTAGTTGCTGATAATCTACTGGGTCTGGCACTGGCCATGCTGGCAAGCTGGCTAAGTTTTACATATTACGAAAAACCTTTTTTGAAGCTGAAAAACCGATTTGCGTTTATCAAGTCCCACTAATATTCTGACACCGCCAAGCTGCGTGTTGGTAGTTGACAACTCGCGGGCCGTGACCGGCGCCATGAATGCCATGCGCCATGCTACCACGCCGTTGCGCGGGCAGTTTTCATTTGTGTATGTGTTGCCTGCGAGCAGCACGGCCCGCCCGGTGCTGGAAGCCGATGGCTACCGGGTGTATGAACTGCCCTTCGTGGAAATCAGTAGGCGCAAGGGTGACCTGCTGCGCTACGTGCCCATGCTGCTGCTCAACGGCTGGCGGTTGCAGCAACTGGCCCGGCGCGAGGGGGCGGACATCGTTCATCTCAACGACTTCTATAATCTTACCGGCTACGTAGCCCGGCTGTTCAGCCTAGGACGGCTGCGCGTGGTCACTCACGTGCGCTTCCTGCCCCAAAGTCTGCCGCAGCCGCTGGCCCGCACCTGGCGCTGGTTGAGCGGCCGGCTGGCTAGCTGTACCGTGTGCGTGTCGGCGGCCGTGGGGCGCTACTTTAACGAGATACCTAATGCCCAGGTCGTATACGACCCGCTGCCGGGTGGCGAGAAGTACTCGGTATCCGAGCACCCACCGCGCCCCGATGGCACCATCGAGCTATTATATCTGGGCAATTACATTCAGGGTAAGGGGCAGGATTTGGCTTTGGCCGCTTTTCGGCCGGCTTACCAGCAGGATAACCGGTTACGGCTGCGCTTCGTAGGGGGCGATATGGGGCTGGAAAAAAACAAAGCTTTCCGGCAGCAGCTGGAAGCCGGGGCCAGACAGGCCGGGCTGTCGGAGGTAGTATATTTCGAAGGCTTCGCCACTGACGTAGAGGCCGATATCAAGGCAGCCGATATCGTGTTGAATTTTTCGGAGTCAGAGTCATTTTCATTGACCTGCCTCGATGCGCTGTACTACGGCACCCCGCTTATTGCCAGCGACTGTGGTGGGCCGGCCGAGCTGTTTGAGCACGGAGAATCGGGCCTGCTGGTACCTAACCGCGACGTGTCGGCCATGACGACGGCCATCAACCAGCTAGCCGCCGATGCCGGCCTGCGTGCCCACTTTGCAGAAGCTGTCCGGGCGTTTGTACGGCAGAAATTTGCCCCCGCGAATACGTACGAAGCCCTGAGCCAGTTGTACCGGCAGGTGCTGGCTGGCGAGCGGTAGGGGAGGGCGGCCGTATTTTTGCGGCATATTTATGCGGCCTGCCGGCCTGCTTCCGTTTTGCGCATCCTCTTTCTTACTCCGTACCCGGCCGGGCAGGCCCCATCACAACGCTTTCGCTTCGAGCAGTATCTGGATATTCTGCACCAGCATGGGCACACATATCGGCTTGCCTCGTTTTTGGACGACGCTACCTGGCGCATTCTGTACAAACCTGGGCAGGCCGCTCTTAAGGCACTAGGTATTGTACGCGGCTTTGGCCGGCGGCTGGGGCACGTGCTGGCCGCGATAGGCTACGACTTCGTGTTTGTGCACCGCGAGGCCGCGCCGCTGGGGCCGCCGGTGTTCGAATGGCTGCTCACCAAGGTGTTGCGCAAGCGTGTTATCTACGATTTCGATGATGCCATCTGGCTGGCTAACACCTCGGAAGCCAATAAAATAGCGGCTGGCCTGAAGTGGCACCATAAAGTGGCCAATATCTGCCGCTGGGCCTATAAGAACAGCTGTGGTAATGCCTATTTGGCCGCATACGCCCGGCAGTACAACCCGAATACGGTCATCAATCCAACCACTATTGACACGCTTCATCTACACAATCAGGTCCGTGACCAACTAGCCTTCGGGCCCTTAGTTATCGGCTGGACAGGCACGCACTCGACGCTTAAGTACCTGCTGCCCGTGGTGCCCGTGCTAGCGCAGCTCGAAGCCGAAGGACTGAAGTTTGAGTTTCGGGTAATTTCCAACCAGCCACCAGCATTTGACCAGCCGCTGGAGTCGCTGCGATTTGTGCCCTGGCAGAAAGCTACCGAAATAGCCGATTTGTTGACCTTCCACGTGGGGCTGATGCCGTTGGAAGATGATAAGTGGGCACAGGGCAAATGCGCGTTTAAAGCGCTGCAATACATGGCCCTGGGTATTCCCGCGCTGGTGTCGCCCGTGGGCATGAACACCGAAGTGGTGCAGGATGATATGAACGGCTACATCTGCCGCGAGCCGGCCGACTGGCATCTGCGTCTGCGCCAATTACTGACCAATGCCCAACACCGGCAGCAACTCGGCCACGCCGCCCGCCAAACGATTGAGCAGCGCTACTCAGTAGTGGCTAATACGCCCAATTTTTTACGCTTATTCTCATAAGTCAGGTCAGGCAAGCTG
Source organism: uncultured Hymenobacter sp. (assembly GCA_964251335.1). Classification (GTDB taxonomy): domain Bacteria; phylum Bacteroidota; class Bacteroidia; order Cytophagales; family Hymenobacteraceae; genus Hymenobacter. The sequence continues at coordinate 1,366 of CAXUKA010000114.1, read as the reverse complement.
CGGCTGCCGCGCGCGTGCCGGTGGGGTGCGCGCCACCATCGACTGGGTAATGCTTTGCAGAATGTAAAGCCCACCTAGGTAGAAAGGCATCAGCGGAATCTTATAGCGAACAAGTGTGCCAAAATTGCCGCTGGAAATACCTACTGATATAGCAAATATCAAACTGAACACAAAGCACAGTGTAAGCACCGGCTGGCCGGCAATAGCCCTCAACGCTTTGAAAAACCCGACCCGCCAGAAAATGCGCAGAGTGAATAGTAGAAAATACGTAGCCTCCAAGGCCGAGAGTGCCATGGTAGGGTTGCGCGCCTCCCACAAAAAAGGCCTAAAAAGAGCCACAACTATTGCCTGTGGAACTAGACGGGTCATACCAGCTATAGTACCATCCTGCTCACCGATATTGTAGCCCGAGCCATTTTCGGTTTTGCTTACTCCTTGCAAATAAGTAGCTGTCATCTTGCTCTGTTCTCCAATTTTATCAAGATTAAAACGAGCATCCGTTTCGGCAATACTACTCATCGCATAAAGAGCTACCGCCGAACCCACTACTAGAAGGACAGGTCTAGCTACCCAGCGCACCGCTGCTGAGCGAATTCGCTCTGTATTCTCATTAAATACCCAAAGGGCCGCTGGGGGGATAAAGGCTAGTAGAATATAAGCCTTCATTGAACTTATAATTAGCGCCGATGCAATGCCAAGAATAAGGCAGCGAATAATGTTTTTCTTTTCAATTGCACCCCGGTAGAACGAATAGAATAGCCAGCCCAGCGCACCAATACATAAAGAGTCTTTCAACAAACCTGACCCCCAAAAAAAGACGGAAGGTAAAAAGAAAACAGCAATAGCTAACTCTTTGTAAACCTGAGGTCTGATTTTAGCAAAAGTCATGTACATGGCCCACATGCCCGTAAAGCTGGCAACAGCAAATAGTAATGCTGTAACCGAATAGGTGTTAAAGCCGAGAATAGCCCCAAGGCCCGCCATACGTACCACAAAGTATTCATTACTGCCTTTGCCAAACCAAGTCATCTGGTCTACATAGGGCTGAATAGCAGGAGTAACCGTGCCATTCGTGGTAAGGAGTTCTAATCCTGCACTGAATGATTTACCGAATGCTTGGTAAATGATTTCACCGTGGTGAAAGTAGTTATTCGTGTCGCCAGCATAAATGGTATGATATAAAATGCCTAATGCTAAAGCACCGACCAGCTTGACTGTAAGTGAAGGGATGAAATAGCGTACAGTATATTTATTGGTAACTCTCGACCTAATAGCATAGGCTATGCCATAGACGATAGCCAGGTAAATAGGCGTTAAGATATAATCGCTTAATTCCATTGCTATAAATTAGCTTTTAGAGTGCTTC
>CAXUKA010000113.1:15098-16613 GCA_964251335.1 uncultured Hymenobacter sp. | reverse complement strand
TGAATACCACGTCGACGGGCCCCAGAGCCAAGGCCTGTGCCACGGCGGCCTCGATTTGGGCCGGGTCGGTAACGTCGAGGGGCAGCAGGGTCAGGTCGGCGAGCTGGCGCAGCTCCGTGGCAGCTTCGGGGTGGCGCATGGTGGCTATAACGTGCCACCCGTGGGCGTGAAACAAGGTGGCAGTTGCTTTCCCGAGGCCCGTGGAAGCGCCGGTAATGAAGATGGTTTTAGGCATGGTGGCTGGAGTGATAAGTACGCGGCAAAGGTCCTGCCCGGCCCCGCCGCCCGCGTTGCCGAAATGAGCTTTGTCGTAGCCAAAATAACGGCCGCGCTAGTGGGCTGGCTATCTTTGAAATTCGCAACAGCCCGTCACATGCCCGCCGCTTCGCTCGACGACTTCTACCACAACCTGGCCACCGCCGCCGGCCAGCCGTTAAGCGCGCTGCTGCCCAAGGGCCTGCACCAGGATATCGGGCACTTCAACGTGTTCAACATTGAGGAGCTGTTGCGCCACGCCACCGAGCGGCCGGCCATGACCTTTGACCGCCGGGCTTATTATAAAATCAGCCTCATCTGCGGGCGCAACCGGGCCGAGTACGCCGATAAGGTAATTGACATCGAGCAGTATGCGCTGGTGTTCACTACGCCGCAGGTGCCCTACCACTGGGTGCCGCAGGGCGGCCCGCAGGCCGGCTACCTGTGCCTGTTCACGGCCGATTTTATGCTGCCGGCCAAAAGTGGGGTGGTGCTGCCGGAACTACCAATTTTCCAGGTAGGGGGCTACCCCGTCTTCCAACTCACGGCCGCGGAGTACGCGGAGCTGGAGGCCCAATTTGCGAAAATGGCCCGCGAAATCGACTCCAGCTACCCGTATAAGTACGACCTGCTGCGGGCCCAGCTGCTGGAGTTGATTCATGCCGGGCAAAAGCTCCAGCCGGCCGCCGCCCAGCCGGCCGGCCCCAATGCCGCGGCACGGGTCAGCGCGCTGTTCATCGAGTTGTTGGAGCGACAGTTTCCCATCGAGGCACCGCCGCAGCGCCTGCCGTTGCGCACGGCCCGCGACTACGCCCAGCGGCTGGGCGTGCACGCCAACCACCTGAACCGGGTGCTGAAGGAAACTACCGGCCACACCACCACCGACCTCATCAGCCAGCGCCTTATCCTGGAAGCCAAGGTGCTGCTGAAACAAACCAGCTGGACCGTATCCGAAATCGCCGACAGCCTGGGCTTTGGGGAGGTGGCCCACTTCTCCAACTTCTTTAAGCGTCGCACCTCGCTCTCGCCGCTGGCTTTCCGAGGGTAAAAAAGGGGAGGGGATTGCTCGCCGCTGGCAGAACTTAATTGGGTGAAATTTGCAAAAGATGGAGTGAACCCTGCAAACACGCGGGCAGCCGGCGGCCGGACCTTTGTCGGGTTCAATTTCACCTCTTCGTTCTGATGAGCCAGACAGTTCTTATTACCGGCACGTCGTCCGGCATTGGCCGGACCACGGCCACCTATTTCGCCGCGCAGGGC
>CAXUKA010000113.1:6539-15088 GCA_964251335.1 uncultured Hymenobacter sp. | reverse complement strand
GGCTGGAACGTGGTCGCCACCATGCGCCGGCCCGAAGCCGAAACCGAGCTGACCCAGCTGCCCAACGTGCTGGTCACCGCCCTCGACGTGGAGCAGCCCGACTCCATCGCCGCGGCCCTGGCGGCCGGTCTGGCTCGCTTCGGCCGGCTCGATGCGCTGGTCAATAACGCGGGTTTCGGTACGTTCGGCATCTTCGAAACGGCTACCCCGGCTCACATTCGCCGGCAGTTCGAGGTCAACCTGTTCGGGCTGATGGCCGTGACGCAGGCCGTGCTGCCGCACTTTCGCCGGCAGCGCAGCGGCGTTGTCGTCAACATCTCCTCGTTTGGCGGGCGGGTCGCCCTGCCCTCGGGCACGCTCTACAACACCAGTAAATTTGCAGTGGAAGGCTTCTCGGAAGCTCTGTCCTACGAATTGGCTCCGCTGGGCATCGGCGTGAAGCTAGTAGAGCCCGGCAGCATCGCCACCCAGTTTGCCAGCACCTCGGCCACGGTGCTGCCCGCCCCGCCGCCCGAATACGAGCCCGTCACTAGCACTTTCCGCACCTACTACGGACAGGCCACGGCCCACCTGCCCCGCAGCACGGCCCAGGACGTGACCCACACCATCTACCAAGCCGTTACCGATGGCACCACCCAGCTGCGCTACGTGAGTGGGGCCGACGCCGAGTACTACGTGCAGGCCCGCCAGACCCCCACCGATGCCGACTACCTGGCCATCATGCGCGGCCACTTCCCTTATTTTCCGCAGGCATAAGCGCCGCACTGGGCGACGCGCCTTTTCAACAAAGTAATAACGCCTTTTGAGCAAAACAGCCCCGGTAAAAGGGCAGGTAGTTTTGTCCTAAAAAAGGGCCATGGAACAAGTTGAGCAAGCAGCACTGGTGCTGGTAACGGGTGGGTCGGGCTTTATTGCGACTTACTGCATTATTTCGCTTTTGAGGGCGGGCTATCGGGTGCGGGCCACGTTACGGTCACTGAGCCGCGCCGACGAAGTGCGGGACATGCTGCGTGTCGGTGGCATTATTTCCTTCGACTGCCTGTCGTTTGTAGAAGCGGACTTGCAGCGGGAAGCCGGCTGGGCCGAGGCGATTGCCGGGTGTACCTACGTGCTGCACATCGCCTCGCCCACGCCCAACCCGGCTTTCACCAAGGAGGAAGAGTTTGTGGTGCCGGCTCGCAACGGCGTTTTGTTCGTGCTGCGGGCGGCGCGGGCAGCTGGCGTCAAGCGCGTGGTACTCACCTCCGCTTTCGGGGCTGTGGGCTATGGCACGCACAAAACCGCGCCCTACACGGAGGAAGATTGGACCGACCTAAAGCAGGAGGTACCATTCTACCAAAGGTCTAAAACCTTGTCCGAGCAGGCCGCCTGGGAGTTTGTCGCTAAAGAAAGTCAGGGCCTGGAACTGACGGTGGTGAATCCGACTGGAGTACTGGGTCCGGTGTTGTCGGCTGACTACTCCCATTCCATCCAATTGATTCACCGGATGCTGCGCGGCGAACTGGCGGGCTGCCCGAAAATAACATCTGGCTATGTAGACGTGCGCGACGTGGCCGACCTGCACCTACGGGCCATGACCGCGCCTGCCGCCAAGGGCCAACGGTTTATCGCGGTGGCCGGCGAGTCCATCTCCGTGCTCAACATCGCCCACATACTACGCCATGCGCTTGGCGATAAGGCCAGCAAGGTGCCCACGAAAGAGCTACCAAACTGGCTGTTACGGGTGGTGGGCTGGTTCAATCCCCAGGTGCGGCTGCTGGTACCCCACTTGGGTCTCGTTAAGCGCGCCAGCCACGCCAAAGCCAGCCAGTTGCTAGGGTGGCAACCCCGTTCGAATCAGGAAGCCGTACTGGCCACGGCCCAAAGCCTGCTGGAATTAGGGCTGGTACCTTGAGGCGTACCCGGACAACAGACCCCGGGCGTCTTACCAACAAATCGGCCATCGCGGCCTCTTTTTTAATGACGCCTACACGGGCGCACGTCGCGTCGCCGCTACCGCCGCCAGGCTCCGGCTTACCCTGGCAGATTATATGAATTACCGTACGTTAGGAAAATCAGGGCTGAAGGTGAGCCCGCTGTGCCTAGGCGGCATGACGTTTGGAGAAAACTGGCAATGGGGGGCGAGTGCTGAAGAATCAGCCTTGATAAACCTGAATTATCGAGGCTAATTTAGTGCTACTTTTGAGCGTTCTTCTTTGCACCCGTTCGGATGGTTTACTGTCCATCGTTCGTCCTTATATGAAAACGCTTCCCAGTCTTGCCCCTTCTCAGGCCATCGGCGCGGCGCGCCACATCGACGACTATGCCGAAGCCGGTGCCCGGTATGTGAATACGGGGCAGCAAGGGGCGGCCAACACCCAGCGCGCCTATGCTGGCGATTGGCGCCGCTTCACCACCTGGTGCCGCGAGCACGGACGTGAGCCGCTGCCCGCGGATGTGCTCACGATGGCCGCCTTTGTCACGGCCCTAGCCGAGGCCGGCAAAAAGGTGGCCACCATCCAGCGCCACTGCGCCTCCGTAAGCAAGGCCCATCAGCTCGCCGGTCTGCCCACGCCCACGGATGACCGGCAGTTCAAGACCCTGCTGGAGGGCATCAGCCGCGAGAAAGGCGTCAAGCAAAAGCAAGCCCCCGCTTTTACGCTGGCCTACTTCAAGCGCGTAGTGCAGGGCATCGATACGGAGCGGCCCGACGGGGTGCGCGACCGGGCCTTATTGCTGCTGGGGCTGGCGGGCGCGTTCCGGCGCGACGAGCTGGCCAGTATCGACCTGGCGCACCTGCGCTTTGATGACGATGGGCTGGTAGTCGAGCTGCCCAAAAGCAAGACCAACCAGAAGGGGGAGGCCGAGGAAAAAGCCATTTTCTTTGCCCCCGACCGGCGCAGCTGCCCAGTGCGCGCCGTGAAAGACTGGCTAGAATTGCTGCACCAGCACGGGCGCACCAGCGGGCCCTTATTCCTTTCCTTCCACAAGGGGCAGCGGCTGAGTCGATGCCGGCTAAGCACCTTTAGTCTGAACGAGATTGTGCAGCTGCGGCTGGGGGCGCCCTACACAGCGCACTCGCTGCGGGCCTCGTTCGTAACCATTGCCAAGCTCAACGGGGCCGACGATGCCGAGGTCATGAACCAGACCAAACATAAGACGACGGACATGATTCGGCGTTACACCCGCCTCGATAACATTCGCCAGCACAACGCCGCCCAAAAGCTCGGCTTATGAGGCAAATTCGATGGGACCATATAATTAAGGAGTGATTAGGGTAAAAAGTAAGGTCAGATAGGTAATCAGACCGCTTCCTTAGCGCTGCCTACCAGAGTTGAGTGAAAGCTGGCACCTCACCGACCAGACAGATTTTTCTTTCAGGCTAACTGGTACGCTTACCAGGTGAACGTACAGTAGGGAGCGTCATCCGTCAATGCGACGACGCTCCCTAGCTTTGTCGCTTGCCAAGTAGGCTTCGAGCAGCCTCAATAATTCGTCTCTTGGGCCATCAGCCCGCGTAGATAGCCCGTGTCCGCTGCGCCCAGGGTGCCCGGCCGGGTGAGCAGCAGCAGGCGCCAATCGGCCAGGGCCGCCCGGCGGATGGGTGCCACCTGACTCGTGTAAAATTCGCTTTCTACCCAACGGCGAAAGACGCTGAGGTTCCGGTATTCGACCAGGGCGACCGCGTCCCACTGCTCGCCGGGTAATCCGGCTAGTTGCGCCTGGGCGGCACCCTGAAAGACGATAGTGAACTCGGCCGGGTCGTTGTACTGCAGAAAGGCTGCTATATACGCCTGATATGCTTCGTGGCCGGTACGTGGCGGCTGAGTGGTAGGGTCGTCGTAGGCGGCTTGGTCACGGTAACGCAATAGATTGAGCATCACCACGGGCTGCTCGGCGGGCAAGGCCACGGCGGCGGCTACTACCGCGTCAAGGCGTAAGTTGGGAGGGGTGTCCAGCATGGCAGAAAGGAGGGGGAGGAGTACTTGTAAAAGGAGGCCGCAAAGCACGCCTCCCGCCCCCTGCCCCTTACTTAAACTACTTTAAGAACGCGCTTGCGGCGTGTGCTTGCGGCGCAACATGCTCAGAAACTCGGGCGTGATACCGAGGTACGCCGCAATATGCTTTTGCGCCACGCGGTTCAGCAGGCGGGGGTACTGCCGATGGAAGCGGATAAAACGTGCCTCGGCCGTCAGGCGCAGCATCGCGACGAGCCGGCGCTCCAGCAACTGGTAGCCCTTTTGGGAAAGGAGCCGGAAGAAGCGCTCGAACGTAGGCACTTGGGTGCACAAGCGCTCCAAATCGGGCAGACTGAGCGAGAGCAGGCTTGTCTCTTCCAAGGCTTGCAAGGCCAGCGTGGCCCTACCCCCGTCAAAAAAGCTGGCCGAGTCGGTGCACCACCACCCTTCGGTGGAGAAGGCCAGGTTATGTTCGCGCCCCTGCGCGTCGGTGGTATAGGTGCGCACGCAGCCGCTGACCACGAACCAGAGGCAGGTAGCGCGCTCGCCCGCCACCAGTAGGTGGTCGCCGCTCACCACCTGCTGCGTACCCAGCAGATGGGTGAAACGGGCAGCCTCCTCGGGTGTTAGGGTGATGTCGCGGGCGACATTGGCGAGTATCTGCTGGTAGATAGGAAGCATGATGGGTAAAGCGGCTTTTTCGACGAGGGTAGGCCTCGAACAACCGCCACTCTAGCGTTAAAGGTGCCATACAGACTAAGCCATTAGGCTAACTCGCTTTTCAACTTACTGTCGATAAGAAGCAGCTTAATTATCGACGGTAATTATTTCCAAATGTGTAAGGGCAAAAAATAGGGTCTTATCAGTCCTTAAAAAGAGCAATGTGTCACTACCTGTGCAAACGAGATACTCCCTGCAAGCAGGGTCTTCTTATCGGACCGATGATGTCTGCCAAAAAAATGCAGCCGGGTACCAACTTTTTTCTGATTAATTCTATAAGGTGTGCCTTCCAAGATTGGAGGCGTTCATTTTCTACAATCAAAAAAATTTTATGATTACCACTCCGAATCCTTATCTCCAATTCTACTTCGATTTTCTGAAGCGCAATAACTACCCTGGTCTTGTGTACTTGACCGCTTTTGAATCAGGCGGTTGTACCACCTTGCAATATGACACGGACGACAAATACCTGATGCAGGACCAAGAGCTCCTGATGTCGCTCCCGTGTCAGAACCTGTACGGTCAAGTAGCTGAACAGTGGTGGCAACTGTTAGCCAAGCGCGAATTGATGCAGCCTCATTCCCCGGTAGCGCAAGCAGGTCCGGCACCATCGACGAGCGCCAGCATTGCCTCTGGTCGGCGGGCAGAACTTCAGCCAGGGACTGAAAATGCACTTTATCTTTATCTGGAGCAACAACTGATGGGAGCGTGCCCAGCTGACGTACGGCGCTGCTACCAGTTGGATGAACTGCATCGTATTGCAGACGAGTTTACAGCGGCGCTGAACGACCGTATTCAACAAGCAGTGGTCGGGGACTTGGCCGGGCTCTCACGGTCTGATTTCGGAATCTCAGCCGCTCAGCTATCCATTACTATGCTGAATGTCTGGCCTTGGGGGCAGGTAATCGGTAAGCACGAGGATTATACCTTTATTGATGGCGTTGTAGTTAGCAATGTGCAGGAGAACCACCAGCGGCCATTTCAGTTTGCTGGGATTTGGGTCGAATTGCCTGATAATACGTTGCTTGAACTGCCTGTGCAATTGAGTTTTACGGATAGCCGCCAACAAGCTGTAGCTACGCTTAACGTTGCGCAAAGCAAGCAGTTGACTACGCAGTGGTGCTTGGAGCAAGGCTACAAGCAGTTAGTACTTGACCCAAAATTTCGCCAGGTTGTGGAGACGTATGGGGTGGTCGATGCTGCGCAACCTGCCAAACGTTGGTTGTCGAACGGGCAGCTACTGGTTGACCTTGTGCGTTACCATGCTGAAGCGCACAAGGACATTGCGCCCAGACCCGTTTGTGAAAGTGTTAATGGTCTCGACTGGCTTCTTCCGGAAGATGCAGCCATCGCTAGCAACGACCAAGATGAACTGCCTTTCTAGGACAACCATGCCAAGCAGTTATGCTATTGCAAAATAATTGACTGATATTTAGCGCACTAGGAAATCTAGACGTTTCTTTTTAAGTGTTTATCATAAACATGCTGCCTTAGTGTAGCGGCGTGGAAGGGTTTGCCTTCCTAGACATAGTCAACGGTGAGGGCGATTACCACCTCATCGTTGACTATGCTCAGATGCTCGGTGGCGGCAAGTATGTTGCTCTGCCTCACCACGGAAGCATAATCCGGTGGTGTGGGTCTGCCGGTTATAAAAAGATATAGCGCGAATTTTTGTCCGGGGACCTGATAAAAATTTTATGCTACAAAATAATGCATATGTTAGACTCGAAGATTATCACTTCTGCAGAGCAGTTGCTCACCTTTTGCGAAGTGCAATCTTATAGGGGTGCGTTTTTAAGTATGAGGGCTTAAAGGTTGATATATAGGCGGATGCTCCGGTGCTATTTGTAGGCCGACGTTATATAAGCCATTATTCCCAGCTAGTATGCACTACTCCGGAAAAGCTTTTCTTAGTGGATGAGCTATACCAGGCTTTTCTTACCCTTCAACGCTTACCACCCGCCATCAAGAGCAAAGCCCATAAGAAGGCTGTGCTGCCAGCTACTTACGAACTCGATGGGTCCGAATTCTTAGCCTGGTTGAAAAGTGAAGTGCTTCTACGCAAGCTTCGAGCACTGTTAGTATAGTAGCAAAACGTAGGCCAGCGCCCGATAAATGCGCAACGTGCGCTAATGATTGATTAGCAATCCGTTTTTGCGCAAGCGGTGATGCAGCTTCCAGAAGCCCCAGCCAGGGTGGCGACCAATTAAGGCGCGCAATGCGTCCTGCACCGGCTCGTCGTTGCGCACCCGCGCTACTGGGTGATAGCTACCGCGGGAAAGCCCGACTAAGGCACACGCCCGCCGCTTCCAGCCTTTACTTACTAAGCCCTGCGCTGCCTGGCGCTGCGCCGCAGGGCTAGCTACTTTTTTCGCAACAACTCCTTGATAGCCTGGTTCTCCAAGCTCAGGTCGGCGAACAGCTGCTTCAGCTTTCGATTTTCTTCTTCCAGGTGCTTGAGCCTAGTCAACTCCGCGATACTTGCCCCGGCATACTTACTTTTCCAGGCATAAAAGGTCGCTTCGCCCAAGCCGTACCCGCGCACGATTTGCGCCACGCTTTGGCTGCTGGCTTGCTGTTGCAGAATGGCCACAATCTGGACCTCGCTGAATCGTCCCTCTTTCATCTCGCAGGTGTCAGGTAGTGAAAATACGCTTTTCTCTACTCACAATTGGCTTCCGATTAGGGGAAGTGTACACCCCGTGTAACAAATAGGCGGAATATATACCTGCGACTATAAATCACTCAATAAGACAGCTGTCATTGTTGGTTGAAACTATAGTTCAGCAGCATGGGTGTCATTGGCCCAAGCTATGCCCAGCTACTATGCTTAGGATATTTTTTATAAAAAAAAGTGCAAAATCAGGCTTGTATAAAATATTAAATTCGATATATTAAATGTAACATAATTAATTGTTATTAAGAGACATGGCTTTTATAATGTAAGAATATATTCCTACATTCTAAGAGGCAGTACAATTTGAATTGGCCGGCCAAGAAATGGTACAAAACCATGAGAATCCTAATGCGTTAAGGGGGCAAACATCCCAATTTCATCTTATGAAAGCACACGCATTTCAGCTCTACGCAGGAGATTTTCTTAGCTCACCCGATGTGCAGATTATGACAGCCGAAGAGCAGGCGATGCCCTATCGCCGGCCGGCCGATGCCTAGCCTAGTTGGGATAAAGTAGTGCGGCCTACCCTCGAAGACAGCTACGCCAAGGCGCACCTAAAGCCGGGCCTCATCTGTCCGCATAAAGGTGCTGACCTAAGCCATTGGCCGACGAAAACGGCGTGGTGGAGTGCCCCCTGCACGAGCTGCGCTAGAATATCCATACCGGCGAACTAGTCCCTGCTACCCGATGAGAGCCACTGCCCAACGCTTCCTGCACAGCGAAGGAGGCTTCGCCCTTCCCGCCCCTGCCAAAATGCACCCGTCCAAAATTCCGCTTACTCTATCGGCCGACGTGCTGCGCCTGCCCTATACCCTAGCTATTCGCCTCGTGCTGGCTGAAATCGTGAGCCTGTATGCAGCCAATCACCGCTGCGATGCCACCGACCCACACTTTGCGGCTCGGCTTAGCATCAATAAGGACACGGCGAGCGAAGCGGTAAAGAAGCTGGTAGCTGATGGGCTACTCATGCGCGTAACTACGCCCAATGCCAGCGGTAGCTATCGCACTCTGACCCCCAACCCAGCCGCGATAGCTGCCAAAGCTGCTACCAATCCTTACCCCGAAACAACCCAAACGCCGCGCCGGAATTTCCGGCTGGGCACCGAAAGCCGCGCCGGAAATTCCGGCGATGTCGCACCGGAAATTCCGGCGGGCCGCACCGGAAATTCCGGCGATGTCGCACCGGAAATTCCGGCGGGCCGCACCGGAAATTC
>CAXUKA010000113.1:0-6439 GCA_964251335.1 uncultured Hymenobacter sp. | reverse complement strand
CGGCGATGTCGCGCCGGAAATTCCGGCGGGCCGCACCGGAAATTCCGGCGCTAATAGTACATATAATAATACAGGGAATAATACTATCCTGAACAACGACGCGGCTAGCGCCGCCGCGCTGGTCTCAGAAAAAAAAATAGAGACAGTTGAAGTTCTCTCGCCTGAGTTGACAGCCGCCGTTGTGGTTAGCGCCCCCCGTTGCGCGGCCCCCCCGTCAAAAAAGCCGGTGCTGATGCGCGACTCGCCGCTCGCCACCTTTCCCGCCTTCGTGGAGGCCTGGAAAGCTGCCACCGAAGCAAACGCCGAGGCCCACACCGATTACGCCAACGCTGACCTGCTCCACTATCACCAAGCGCTGCTCGATTGGAGCGACGCCAAGGGTGAGAAAAAGCTTGACTGGCTGGCCATGATTCGCAGTTCAATGCGCAGTGATGTGAAGAACCGCCAGCTGCGCGAACTGCGCGTAGCCGGTGCTGATAGCCCGGTGCTCAAACGAGTTGCCACTGCCGAGGCGGCTTTTGCCCTGAATGAATACGACGAAGCTGGCAACCGCCTCAATTAAGTAGCTATGTATCAGCTAGCCCCAACCACCGCCTTTCTACCTGCTGCCCTTCCTGCCGGCCTCGTGTGCCTAGCTGCCAGCCCTGAAGGTCTGCTCGCCTACAATCCTGCTACTACGCCGCCCTGGCTCGTGCCCATCATTCAGGCGCAGGCTACGGTGAAGGTACGCGAGCTATCCGACCGTGCCCTCGACCAACTGCTTATCGGGGAGATTCAGCAGGCCGCCCGGCGCATGAACCACCGCAATGCGGTGCAAGATGGCTTAGAAACCAATCTGATGGCCCGCGATGTAGCCACGCTGCTGCGCGCCCGCTGGAGCTATCTGACCGAGGGCGAGATTAAGCAGATATTCTACCTGGGCAGCATGGGCGAGCTAGCGCCCCCGCCCGGCCTCGATGGCCAGCCCACCGAAGAGGTAGTATACCTGGCTTCCAAGAGTTTCGGCACATGGCTGCGCCGCTACAAGTACGACGTGAAAACCAAGGCAATGGCTCATGTCCAACGCTTCCAGTCCAGCGAGCTGCCCCACCACCACCCAAGATATGCGGCGTGGCGCATCGCTCGCGTGGTGGCGCTGGCCAGGCTGAGCCCCGAGGCCCTGCGCCAGCTGCCTGCCCACAAAGGCGACTTCAAGAACCTGTTCTTTCACTGGCTCAAGGAAATCGGCGCGCTGGGCTTCCGGCCTAAGCCTGTTGGCTTTTGGGAGCGCTTGGAAGAGTTGGAGAAGCGCCAGCTACGCCGCACCGGCCAGCGCCCACCCGAGGAAGTATTTCTGGCAATGGCTACAGAGAAGCGCGAAACCTATGCCGAGCGCCTGACGGCCGCTAAGCGCTGGCGCACGCTCTGCTTGTGGCTGGTTGGCCACCGCCAACGGGGCACCGACCTCGCCGCCCTGCTCCGGCCCTTGGCTACAGCTCACTACGCACGGCAAATAGCTAGGGAACAAGGTTAGCACCCTCGCCCACACCGCTGCCCTCGCCAACGGCCTGCACACCGCCATTTTCAGCCTTGAAATGCCCACGCGGCAACTTATGCAACGGTTGATAGCTAGCGAAGTACCAGGCTACCCCAACTCCAAACTGCGCCGCGGTAACCTTTCTGGCGGCCTCGACCAGGTAGCCCACATCCGCCAGCAGGCTCAGCGCCTGCATACTCACGGTAATCTACTCTACATCGACGAAACGTCCGGCTTAAGCATTCAGCAATTGCGCGCCAAGTGTGCTCTCCTTCACAGCCAGCAGCCTCTAAGCGCGGTGACCATCTTTGCACAGCCTCAACCGTGAGCAAGTACGTGTTTATTAGCGCGCAAGCAGCTACCTGGACGCTGGCTGATTTGTGTCGCGTCTTGGGCGTGAGCCGCAGCGGCTATTACCAGTGGCGGGCGGCCAGCCCACCGCCAGTTCCCGGCTGACAGCCGGCAGCGCAGCAGGCGTTTACGCGCCATGCCAGGCGCTATGGCACCCGCCGCCTGCGGGCCGAGTTGCAGGCCGAGGGCCACCAGGTGGGACGCTACGCGCTGCGGAGCTGGTTGCGGGTCAGCGAGCGACACGCGCTCAGCACCCGGCCCCAGCGCCCGCGCACCACGCAAGCCGACCCGACCGCTGTCGTGGCCGAAAACCGACTGCTAGGCCAGCCTGCGCCCACGCGCCTCAACCAGGTCTGGGTCGGCGATATCACCTATCTGCCGCTGGTCGGCGGGCGCTGGTGCTACCTGGCCACCTGGCGCGATGCCTGCTCCCGGCGCGTGGTGGGCTGGCACCTGGCTGCCCAGATGCCAACTGAACTGGTGCTCACGGCCCTGGAACAAGCCCTGACACTACGCCAGCCCGCGCTGGGCCTCGTCATTCACGCCGACCGGGGCAGCCAATATACCAGCCACGCGTGCCGCCAACGTATCGAAGACGCCGGGGCATTGGCCAGCTATGCCCGGCCGGGCAACCCCTACGATAACGCCCAGGCTGAGGCAGGCTGGAGCACCCTCAAAACCGAGCTCTTACCCCACGGCGGGGCGTTTACCAGCCTGGAAGAAGCCCGACTGGAAGTCGCTTACTACCTCGATATTTACTTCAACCTTGACCGCCGCCACTCAGCCTTGGGCTACCGCTCGCCCCACCAGTTTGAAGCTGACCTGCTGCATCACCTACCTTAGCTCACTGTCCGTTTCCACTAGACCACCCCAAACGGTGTACGTGATAGCCGCAGTGATTAAACCACGCTTTCGCATCGGGGCCAGTAATCCAGTCGATGGCAGTGTGCAGTGCCTCTTCCAGGGCTTCGCGGGTACGCGCCTGGGCTTGACGCAGCTTGGTTTTGAGTTTGCTCCAGGCCTGCTCGATGGGGGTGAAGTCGGGCGAGTATGGGGGCAGAAAGAGCACGTCTATGCCGCGTTGCACCAGCCACTCCCGCAGCCCGGTCAGGTGGTGCACCCGGAGGTTGTCGAGGACCTGCACGTCCCCGCGCCGTAATTGCGGGGCAAGGATGCGGCTTATATACAGGGCGAAGCTGGGCTGATTCAAGGCTCCTTCTAGTACCTGTACCCCGTGCAGCCCGCGCACAGATAAGGCCCCAATGAGCGTCAGCGAGCGACTGGGTCGGCGCACTGGTACGGCGCCAGCTACGCGCCGTCCGCCCCGGGCCCGGCCATAGCGCCGCGTGTAATCCAGGCGCAGACCGGTCTCATCCAGAAAGTGAAAGCGCCCCACATCGGTACGCGCTGCGATAGCTTCTACGTGCTGCTGACGCAGCGTGCGCACGCGTTCACTGTCCTGCTCGGTGGCGTGCAGGCTTTTTTTTGCGCCGCAGCCCGTGCTCGTCGAGCACGCGCCAGAGGACAGGTAAACACACGGGCCGGCCACCAGCTGCCACCCAAGCGGTGCGTAATTCGGCTAGCGTCTGGTCCGGTGTCTGCGCCACTTGGGCCACGAGCCAGGTCTGGGCAGCCGCGTCCAGGTAACGGGCGCGGCTGCCCCGGCCGAGTAGCGCAGCCACGGAACCGGTGTGCCGCTGACGGCGTAGCAACTTGCCCACAAAGGCCACGCTCACACAAAAACGGGCCGCTACCTGTACCTGTCGGGCGCCTGGCATAGCACATGCCTGCACGATGCGCTGGCGTAAATCCAAAGAATAAGCCTGCATAACAAGTGCTTACGCACGTGACGCAAAAGCAGCTACACCGTTCGTTAATCCGCTATAAGCTAGGAGTAAAGCATGAGATACCAGCTAAACAGATTCGTCGGCTAGGTTTGTAAACCCTGTTAATATTGGGTTAACTAAGTCGACGTTAAAATTATCCCATTCTTTTAGGCGGCTTCTGATGTAGGTATCCCTAACTCAACATTATAGCAAGTCGAATGCTGTGACAATCCTGTAACAAAAATGGCCACCTAAATTGTTACAGGGTCAATATCGGCAATTATAATATGCATTTCCAGCTTGTAGGGGCATATTTTTGGCTAGAGCCTCGACTTGCCCATCATGCGGGTCCACCAGTGAGTGGGCAGGTAAAAAAAGTGCGCCGATGATATACATACAGTAAGTCAGAAGCCCCGGCCAACGGTTGCTTTTTGTGGATTGATACAAGCATTGATACAAGATTCCTGCCTGTTTTTTGTATCAATGCCTTATTTGTCGTTTGAGAATATGCTTCTACTAGCTGGAAATGGCATATTCATGAGGTGTAGGCTAGCTTCTCCGACAAGAATCCCTACGTGTCGGCCGCTGCCGGAATATTGCGTTTTAAGATAGGTGGGCGCACTATTTGAGTAGCGCTAAAACGGGTCTTGTATCAAAACTTTCGCCACAAAAGAGGCAGGTAGCTACTAAGCTACCTGCCTCTTTTGTGGCGAAAGTTTTGGTCGTGCAGCGGATGGTCAACAAAACCAGTGAGCAGCCCGCCTAGGCTCAGCCAACCTCTGTCCCTGTTCTCTTTTTAGACTTTTTTAGCACTAGAATCGAACAGCTAATTAAAGTCCTTATAGGGGGCACAATTGCTTAACCTAGGACTAGCGGACTATCTCTACCCAGCCTTTATAGGTGCGCTTGGTGCCGGCAAAGTCGGCAAATTCAACCTCGGCGAGGTAGTAATACACGCCATCCGAAGCCTTGCCCGAGGCGTTTTCACCAGTAGTAGAGCCACTGCCATCCCAGTTGATGTAGGGGTCTTTATCGCCTTCATACACTTTGCGGCCCCAGCGATTGAAAATCTGGATGTGCGTGCGTGTTATCGGGCTGGCCGTTTTGGGGCGGAACTTGTCGTTGGTCTGGTCGCCGTTGGGCGTGAAGATATTCGGCAGGATAAAGAATACGCAGTTATCCTGGCAAACCACGTTGCTGACGGCACTCCGCACCCCGCTTGGGCTCACTGCTTGCACCGCGTAGCAGCCGGCAGGATTAGCCAGCTGGCGGTGCAAATACGTGAGCTGTGTGGTTGAGTCGAGCAGCGCCAGTGCTCCATCGGGCGTGGTGCGGTAGAAAATGCGGAAATAGGCTGCATCGGTACTGCACCCGGCAGGCGTGCTGCCGATGGTCCAGCGCAGGCGGTTCTGGTAACGAATGTTTTGCAGCGGGAAGTTTGACCCTGCGTTGAGGCCCGCCAAGCTGTCGCAATTGACTGGAGCCAAGGTGAGCACTGGTGTACAAGGCGTGGGCTGTAGGGCGGCGCACCGCTCCTGGCTCTTATTCAGTAGGTTGTTGTAGATAAGCTGATTAAGCGAGTTGGTCGGCGTTGCGTATTGGCCGTTCGTCTCCACGTAGTAGCAATAGGTCTGGCCAAATTGTAAGGTGGGGTCCTGGTCGGTGTAGGTGCCGCTGGCAGCACTCGGCGTCACGGTGGCAATCTGCACGTAAGGCGTAGTAGTGGCAGTACCCAAGCGGCGGAACACGCGGGTAGGCTGCTTGGTATTATCCCACGGCACCTGATAGGTCCAGGTTATCGTGTTGGTTTTGCTGGTGCCGGTGGTGCCACCAGGCACCACGGCCAGGCGCACGCTGCTGGCCAGCGGCGCGGTTTCGGTGGTTTCGGCGCTGCCTGGCTGCGTGGTGGTGGCGCTGAAAAATACCAGCTGGTAGGTGTACTGGAAGTCCTGCGTGTTCACGTTGTCCACGTAGGTGGTATCGGTGAGGCTGGTTTTGGTGGTTACCAGCGTGAAAGGCGCGGCCCCCGTGATGCTACGGCTCAGGCGGTAGCCCAGCGGCGCATTAAATGTGGTGCCAGTAGTAGGCCGAGGCCGGGTCCATTTTATGGAAATCTGGCCTACACTGGCATTGGCGCTGGTAGTTAATACATCCACATTAGTAAACTGTGCCGAACGGCCATCGAGCGTGATACAGGATTCGTTGGACACAATGCTAGCCCCGCCTCCGGCGCTAGCCCCACCGCCTGGTAGCGGGAAGACCACATAAATGCGGTATGAGTACGTGCGGCCCCGCGCCAGGCCGGCTCCTTTGTTATCATCGTTATAAGCCGTCAGGTTGGCCGGCACGGTGTCAATCAGCTGGTAGCCAGCAGATGCCGGGATGCCCGTTTCGCAGGCACTGGGCGTGTAGGGGAAGCAGCCTTCGCGCCGATAAATGCGGATGGTGGGTAGCAAGCCAGGCACGCTGGTAGTTTGGCAGGGGTAGCTAGCCCAGGTTAGCAGCACCGCCCGGTTGGCGTTGGGCGTGGCGCTGAGGTTGGTCGGGGCCGGCCCGATTACCGTGATGCGCCAAGTTTTTTCGTCGATAAGTGGCGGGTTGTTAGCTACTGGCGGGGTAGTGGGCGTGTCTTGCGCCTTGAATACTACCAGGTATGGCTGGGGGATAATGTTCGAGCAGTCGGGCGTCCAGCTGAAGGTGCCTACCGCCCGTGGCGCCCCTTGGGTAGGCGGGGTAAACGAGCCCG
>CAXUKA010000112.1:0-16712 GCA_964251335.1 uncultured Hymenobacter sp. | reverse complement strand
TAAAGATGCCGTAGTGGTAGAATTGATGGGCAAGCAATTTAACTGGCTCGTTCGCTACCCCGGCCGCGACATGAAATTGGGTGTGATAAACTATCGCCTGATTGACGCTTCGAATGATTTCGGCTTCGACCTGAGCGACAAAGCGGCTCTAGATGACTTCACCAGCACCGAAATCCACGTTCCCAAAGGTCACCCGGTTCTCATTAAAATCCGTTCGCGCGACGTACTGCACGCCGTGTATATGCCGCACTTCCGCGTGCAGATGTACGCAGTACCTGGCATGCCGACCCGCTTCTGGTTCACCCCCACGCTGACGACCGATGAGATGCGGGCGCACTTGGGCAACCCCAAGTTTGACTACGAGCTGGCTTGCAATCAGATTTGTGGTAAAAGCCATTATGCAATGAAAGCTAAGGTGATTGTGGACGAGCCGGACGATTACCAAGCTTGGTATGCTAAGCAAAGCCCCAACTCAGCTAATGCTGACATGATGGCTTCCTACAAGCAAACCAGCAAAGCTGCTGGCTTGGGTAAAGGTGGTACGCTGGGCGCTGAAAAAGCCGCAATTAACGAGACTGGTGAAATGCCAGCCACTCCGTTGTCGGCGCAGGCTTCGATGTAAGTTGATTTTGTACGAGTAACTGTCTTCTATATGGCTACTAATATTCCCGCCTCTGCCTCCGCGCACGGTGATATCGGCACCGCCGCGGTGCCGCACACCGAGCATGATGACCACCTGCACGGGCACGACGAACACCACGACCAGCATTGGCTGTGGAAATACGTGTTCAGCCAAGACCATAAAATGATTGCCCGTCAGTTCCTCATTACGGGGATGATTTGGGCTATTATTGGCGGCACCTTGTCAAGCTTGTTCCGCTTGCAGTTGGGCTGGCCTGAAGCTACTATGGATTGGCTCCAGCCTTTCCTTGGCAAATGGATTGAAGGCGGTAAACTGAACCCGGAATTCTATTTGGCACTAGTTACGATGCACGGTACCATCATGGTATTCTTCGTGCTGACGGCTGGTTTGTCGGGTACGTTCTCTAACTTCTTGATTCCGCTGCAAGTGGGTGCCCGCGATATGGCTTCGGGCTTCATGAACATGCTCTCGTATTGGTTCTTCTTCATATCGAGCGTTATCATGTTCACCTCGCTGTTCCTGGAAACAGGCCCGGCGTCCGCTGGCTGGACAATTTACCCGCCGCTGTCTGCGTTGCCGCAAGCTATTCCCGGTTCGGGTATGGGTATGACCATGTGGCTGGTATCGATGGTGTTTTTCATCGTATCGCAGTTGCTTGGTGGTGTAAACTACGTGACTACGGTTATCAACCTGCGTACCCGTGGCATGAGCATGAGCAAGTTGCCGCTCACCATCTGGGCTTTCTTCCTGACAGCTATCCTAGGTATCCTATCGTTCCCAGTACTGTTCTCGGCGGCGCTGCTACTGGTGTTCGACCGTTCATTTGGTACTTCGTTCTTCCTGTCGGATATCTACATCGCGGGTCAGGCACTGCACAACCAAGGTGGTTCGCCGGTATTGTTCCAGCACTTATTCTGGTTCCTGGGTCACCCTGAAGTGTACATCGTAATCATGCCCGCAATGGGTATGGTGTCGGAAATTCTGGCAACCAATGCTCGCAAGCCCATCTTCGGTTACCGCGCTATGATTGGCTCGCTGATTGGCATTTCGCTGCTGTCATTCGTTGTGTGG
The DNA here is from genome assembly GCA_964251335.1 of uncultured Hymenobacter sp. Classification (GTDB taxonomy): domain Bacteria; phylum Bacteroidota; class Bacteroidia; order Cytophagales; family Hymenobacteraceae; genus Hymenobacter. The sequence goes on along the minus strand of CAXUKA010000112.1, from coordinate 14,998 downwards.
GCTCACCACATGTTCGTAACGGGCATGAACCCCTTCCTCGGTTCGGTATTCATGTTCCTGACGCTGATTATCGCGGTGCCATCGGGTGTGAAAGTGTTTAACTGGATTGCCACGCTCTGGCGCGGTAACATCCGCTTCACAGCGGCCATGCTGTTCTCGATTGGCTTTGTGTCGTTGTTCATTTCGGGTGGTCTGACCGGGATTATCCTCGGTAACGCTACGCTGGATATCCAGATGCACAACACCTACTTTGTGGTAGCTCACTTCCACTTGGTAATGGGTTCGTCGGCATTCTTCGGCCTGTTTGCTGGTGTGTATCACTGGTTCCCCAAGATGTTTGGCCGCATGATGGATGAGAAGCTCGGCTACATCCACTTCTGGCTGACGTTCATTGGCGTATACCTCGTGTTTATGCCGATGCACTACGTTGGCATCGCCGGTTTCCCTCGTCGTTATTACTCGTGGACTGGCTTTGATGCCTTCTCGCAGTTTGCTGACCTGAACAAGTTCATCTCGGCAGCGGCTATCCTGGCCTTCTTTGCTCAGTTCGTGTTCATCTTCAACTTCTTTTACAGCATCTTCCGGGGTCGCCGCGCTACGCAAAACCCCTGGAACTCGACGACGCTGGAGTGGACGACGCCTATCGAGCCCGGCCACGGCAACTGGCCCGGCGAAATCCCCGCCGTATACCGCTGGCCCTACGACTACAGCAAGCCCGGTTCGGAAACGGATTTCATCCCGCAGAACATCCCGTACTCGCAAACGGCTTCCTCGAATCTGCCCTACGAGCGGGACATGGAAGACTAAGCCGACGTATAAAAATTGCCTGAACGGGCCGCCGCGCAAACGGCGGCCCGTTTCTTTTTGTTTATCTAAGCGAGACAAGGCTTATAGCCGTTGCTCGCCCCTAGCTTCATGCAACCAGCCGGTTTTGTCCGTCGCTTCCGCTTTTGGAGTGTGCTGACGGTGATAAGTATTTACGTTTTGATTTTGGTGGGTGGGATAGTGCGAGCCACCGGCTCCGGCATGGGCTGCCCCGACTGGCCCAAATGCTTCGGCCAATGGGTACCACCAACTGATATCAAAGAGCTACCTGCCGACTATAAGCAAGTGTATACCGCCCAGCGCGTGGCTAAAAACCAGAAGTTGGCGCGCACCTTAGCAAGTCTCGGTTTTAAACAAGTAGCGGGCGAGATTTTTGCCCACCCTACGCAGTATATCGAAACGGAATTTAACGCTACCAAAACCTGGATTGAGTATGTCAATCGCTTAGTAGGCGCGCTGATTGGCATTTTCGTTTTCATTACGGCGGTGGTGGCCTTGCCCTATTGGCGACGCGACCGTGCAGTATTCTGGCTGGCGGTAGGAGGGTGGTTGCTAACCGGCGTGCAAGGTTGGCTTGGCTCGCTGGTGGTATCCACCAATCTGTTGCCGATAATGGTGACTATCCATATGGGGCTGGCACTGCTGATTGTGGCTATGCTCCTCTACGCCGCCGACCGTGCCCAGCGTGAGCCAGTTCAGGATGAATGGCAGGCAGACAATACTAGCCTTAATCAGACGCAAATAGCGGCCGCTAGCGGTCTGCAACCGCTGCTCTGGCTGTTGTTGCTTATCACCTTCACGCAGATAGTGCTGGGTACGCAGGTGCGCGAGCAGATAGACCATATTTCGGCGGCTTCTGGCTATGTAGGGCGCGAGAACTGGGTAAACCAGTTGGGTAGCATCTTCAAAGTGCACCGCTCAATGTCAATACTGGTGACCTTGCTGAATGGCTACGCCGCCTACCGGCTCTGGCCGCTGGCAGGAGCGCGGCTGCGGCGCTTTGTAGCGGCTACGCTAGGAATACTGGCGCTGGAAATCTTGGCGGGCATTGTGCTGGCGTATCTGGCGCTGCCTGCCTTTGTGCAGCCGGTACACCTCACGCTGGCTACGCTGCTCTTTGGGGCGCAGTTTTTAACGCTGGTGGCGTGGCATCGCGCACGGGTGGCAATAAAACAGGGCCAGCCACGGCCGGCTCATGCGTAACTTTGTAATCCGGTTCTACGCTGCGAAAAAGCATAGGCCGGCCCTCGCTGAATGATTAAGGCCCGCGCCTATTTCCAACTTCTTAAGTTCCGGCTTTCGTTTACGGTGGCGTTTTCGAGCGCCTTGGGCTACCTGCTGGGAGCCCGCGAACTGAGTTGGAGCAAGACCTTGCTGGTGCTACTTGGGGGCCTGCTAGTGACAGGTTCAGCCAACATCATCAATCAGGTTTTTGAGAAGGACCTCGACAAGATGATGCGCCGCACAGAGGCGCGTCCACTCCCAACGGGCCGCATTTCGGTGAATGAGGCTTGGGCTTTTTGCGTGGTGCTGGGCGTTGCTGGGCTGGGGTTGCTAGCCTACTTCTTCAATCCGCTCACGGCGGCGCTGTCGCTGCTTTCGCTCATCCTCTACGGCTTCATTTACACGCCGCTCAAGACCGTGTCACCGATATGCGTGGCTGTCGGAGCCATTCCAGGCGGGCTACCGCCGCTGATAGGCTGGGTGGCGGCAATGGGCTATGTGGGTGAGCCAGCCTGGGTACTGTTTGGCATTCAGTTTATGTGGCAGTTTCCGCATTTCTGGGCCATTGCCTGGGTGGCCGATGAGGATTACAAACGGGCTGGCTTCAAAATGTTGCCCTCGCCCGGCGAGCGTAACATGAATACGGCTTTCCAGATAATGACTTATACGGTGCTGCTCATCCCGGTGTCGCTGCTGCCGCTGGTGTTGGGTATTTCGGGGCAAAAGTCGGCAGCCGTTGCGCTGGTGTGCGGGGTGCTTTTCGTGCTCCTGACCGTGCAGCTCATGCGGACGCAGGACCGCAAGGCGGCGCTTAGTATCATGTTCGCCTCATTCCTGTATTTACCCATCGTACAAATTGCGCTGGTTTTAGATAAAGTTTGAGTTTAAATGACGGCTCGTTTGTTACCAAAATAACCGTTGCGGTAGCTCACTGCCGACTGAAAACGCGTAACAATTAACTATTTTTTATGAACCCTTCAGAACTGATAGCCGAGAAGGAAGAAGGCCTGGGGCTGCACCCCAAGCGCGTCGTCCTCATTCTGCTTATTTTCAGCATTATCATGATGTTTGCGGCTTTCACAAGCGGCTATATCGTGCGGCGCGACGAAGGCAACTGGCGCGAGTTTGACTTGCCCATGAGCCTGCTGTTCAATACGATTGCTATTGCTTTGAGCAGTGCGTCCATGCAATTTGCCTACTATTCAGCCAAGCAAAACGAGGTGAAGCGCACCCAGCTAGCGCTGCTGCTGACCTTGGTATTGGGCGTGGTTTTCCTGTTTGGGCAGGTGCATTCGTGGGGCGATTTGGTAGCCGGGCGCACCTTCTTTGGCGGGGTCGATGCCAATCCGTCGGGTTCGTTCGTATATGTGCTCATGGGCGTTCACGCTTTTCACTTGGTTACGGGGCTTATTTTCGTGGCCGTGGTGCTCAAGCGAAGCCTTAACTATCAGGTGCATTCGCGGGCTATGCTTTCGATTGGCAACGCTACCATCTACTGGCACTTCCTGGGCGGCCTTTGGTTGTACCTGTATTTGTTCCTACTTTTGAACCACTAAACTGCGGGTTTCCGTAAGGAAACTCTGTTCATTTTTGCCGCCTCCTATGGCCCACTCGACCACCCTAGAATCTACCTCTACCCCCATTTACGCCGACGTGCCCCGCACCGGCACCTGGGACGGGGGCAACGAACCCTTCAAAGCGAGCTATGGCAAGCTGATGATGTGGTTCTTCCTGCTGTCGGATGCTTTCACCTTCGGTGCGTTTCTGACCGCCTACGGTATGATTCGCCACAAGCACGGCGTATTCACCCTCACAGTTGATAAATTCCATTTCAGTTCGGCGTGGTGGCCGGTGCCTGAGAAAGTATTCAATGCCTTTCCCGGTTTCCACGGTGTAGACCTGCCATTGGCTTTCGTGGCCTTGATGACGATGATTCTCATCTTCAGCTCGGTAACAATGGTACTGGCCGTAGAAGCTGGTCACCGCATGGATAAGGCCGATGTGCAGAAGTGGTTGCTGTGGACTATCCTGTTCGGTTCGATGTTCCTTAGCTCGCAGGCTTGGGAGTGGAGTCACTTCATCGGCGGCCACGTCGAGCCCACTATCATGGCCGATGGCAAGCCGTTCTTCGGCGCTAACCTCGCCATGAACCAGTACGGCCCGCCGCTGTTCGGCGACCTGTTCTTCTTCATCACAGGCTTCCACGGCACGCACGTATTTTCGGGTGTCTGCCTGTTGATATGGTGCTTCATCGCTACCACTAACGGCACTTTTGAGAAGCGCGGCCACTACGAGATGGTTGAGAAAATCGGCCTCTACTGGCACTTTGTAGACTTGGTTTGGGTGTTCGTATTCACCTTCTTCTACCTAGTATAACGGTAAGTGGATAAATGAGCAGGTGAGTAGCTACTTAAAAAGCTGCTCACCTGCTCATTATCAGCTTTACTCAGTTACGTACTTATTCATCTACCGCATATGTCTGCACACGCTGCTACCGAACACGCCTACATTCCCGGCGAAATTGCCAAGCCTAACACGGGCTGGATTTGGAAAACATTCTGGGTGCTAGTGGGCATCACGGCTCTGGAGTTTGCTATTGCCTTTACGCTCACGTCGCAAGACTGGCGCACGTTCCGCAACAGCATTTTCATTGTGCTCACCATTTTGAAGGCTTTCTTCATCGTGGGTGAATTTATGCACTTGAAGCACGAGGTAAAAAGCCTCATCTGGACTATCCTCGTGCCTACTGCCTTGCTGGTGTGGCTGGTAGTGGCCCTGGTTACGGAAGGTTCGTTTATTGGCGAAACCCTTTCGCATATGTTCAGCAAATAGCCGATGCGGCCCCGCCAAACCCTTTTGTTGGGGCTGCTTCTGCTGGTGCCCGTACTGGCGTTTTTATTCCTGTACGGCTTCGGCTCCAATCATTACGCGCTGCCAACCTACTTGCCCGAACGTGTGGACTCCGTCCGCACCGCTGGCGGAGGGTGGCAGCGCGATACTGTTTATCACCGGGTACATCCTTTCCGCCTGCTTGCGGCCAGCGACCGCTACGTAGCAAGCAGCGAGTTGGGGCAAGGCATGTACCTCGTGCAAGTGCTGACCTCTGAAACGCCTAGCGAACAAGATACCCAAGCTGCCCGAGAAATGATGCGCGTGCAAGAGAAATTTCGCCGCGAGCCTCGGGTGCGGCTAGCTACGCTGGTACCCGTTCGGGATTTAATGATGGCCGAATTGGGCAGCCAGTTGGAAAATCTCAATGAGCAATATGGCACTATCAGCGGCAAGTGGTTTGTGCTGGGGGGCGTGCCCGATACCATACAACACCTGGCCCGCTACGAGTTTGGACTAACAGCTTTGCGACCGCAGCACCTGCCGTTTCGGCCAGCTACTGAGCCGGCAACTTTGTCTGCCGGGCGGCTGTTGCTGATTGACCATGAGCAGCATGTGCGCGGTATCTACGATGGCACCGATATCCACGAGATAGAGCGGCTTATTACTGAAATTAACGTTTTGCTATACACGTATGACCACGGTCACTGAGCAGCTACACCCGCCCGTGCTGGAGCCAGGCGATTATACCAAGTATAAGATTATCCTCGGCGGCCTCGGCATTATTGTGCCCGTGCTGGTAGCTATTTTATTCTACTTCAAGGGCGTTTTCCAAATTGAAGGTGCGGACAAGTATTTGCGTTGGCTACCAGCACTGAATGCCGGCCTGAACTCGCTAACTGCCGTGGCCTTGGTAACGGGTTTCTACTTCATTCGGCAAAAAAATGTGCTGGCCCACCGGGCTTCTATGCTCACGGCTTTTGGGCTGGGGGCATTATTTCTGGTGTCGTATGTGGCGTATCATTCGCAGGTGGCCAGCACGCACTTCGGTGGGGTAGGGGCTATTCGGACGGTATATTTTCTCTTGCTGCTGACGCATATCAGCCTGGCTGTGGTGACGGTGGCGCTAGTGCTGTTCACCTTATACTTTGCCCTGACAGGGCAGTACACCAAGCACATGGCCATTGCCAAATGGACATTTCCGGTGTGGCTCTACGTGTCGGTGACGGGCGTAATCGTTTATTTTATGATTGCGCCATATTATCCAGTCGGGTAAAATTGGCGGCAACTTTTACGTTATCAATGTGTTCTAAAATCATGAAAAAGCTGATTTTTGCGCTGGCCCTGAGCTTTTTACTGCTGGGGCAATTGCTGACCATCTCGCCCGCCCAGGCGCAGTGCGTGATGTGTAAAGCCCAGGTCGAAGCCGCCAAAGCTGAAAACGACGACTACGATGTGGCCGGTCTCAATAAAGGCATCGTGTACATGATGATAGTGCCCTACATTCTGATGGGCACGATTGGCTACTTCTGGTACCGGCGCACGCATCCGAAGCGGGCTAAGATGGCGTGAGGAAGCCTATCGGGCCATGGTGGCTGGCATTATTGGCGCAGCGCTGCCCGCACTGCCACACGGGTCCGCTGTTTAATTACGGCACCTACAACCTGCCGCACCTGACTGATATGCCCGAAGCCTGCCCCGTATGCGGGCAGCACTACGAGCCCGAACCAGGCTTTTATTGGGGCGCTATGTATATAAGCTTTGGCTTTGCGGTGCCGATAGTGCTGGTGACGGGCGCGGTGCTCTACTGGCTGTTTGGTGACCCCGATACGTGGGTGTATATCGTGGCCGTATCGGCGATTATGCTACTGCTCACGCCGCCCTCGTTTCGCTACGCCCGCGCCGTGATGCTGTATGCCTTTGGTGGGATACGCTTCGATAAGCGATATTTGGAAAAGAATAAAAAATAGCAGCTGGGCGCACTTGCGCCCGGTTTTTGCAGTAGTGCGGTGGTGCTACTTTCGTTGAAGCCCTGTCTGGCTGCGCGGCACTCCTGAGCCGGCAGTCGGCCAGGGTCTTTATTTGGGCTGCTTATGGAGCTTTCTGACCTTCCGGCGCGTCGGCGCCTGCGTATAGTATGGGCTTGGTTGCTGGTGCTGAGTGGGTTGTTATGCTTTGGTGGAAGTTATTTAGCCAGCCACTACGGCCATAGGCCAAGCAATGAGGCGCAGCCCGGCACAACCCAATTACAACGCTTGGTGCAGCAAGCCACGGCCACGGCTCGCCGCGAAGCCGCCCAAACACTCACCCTGATTCAGACGGCTCCGCAGCCACTGCGCTTTCAGCGGCTGCTAGGCCGTAGTACCTATCCTGCTTTTTTATTTGAGCAGGGCCGCTTGCTAGCATGGTCGGCAGCAGGGCCGTTGCCCACGGCTGCCGACGTGGCCGATAGCCGCCCCGAGCGCTTTGCGCAGCTCAACCTAGGAGAGTATGTGGTGGTACGGCAGGTGGCAGCTGGCTTTGTAATGCTGGTGTACGTGCCCCTGACGCAACACTACGGCATCAGCAACCGCTACCTGCGGGCGGGCAGCGGGCGAGCCTTGCTGCAAGGTTTGGATATTCAGGTGCGAGCCTTGGCAGGGCCGAAGCACAGTAGTAACACGATTATTCGGGAGGTCGATGGTCGGCCGCTCTTTGCGGTGCGCTGGCTGCAAAATAATTCGTTGGCGGGCCGGTATCTGCCGCTGGCGCTGCTGGGTTTAGGCGTGCTGCTGTACCTGGCTGGTTGGCTGGCAGTGGCGTGGCGGTGGTGGCGTACTGGGCGCGGACGGGCGGCGGTAGCGGCGCTGGTGCTGCCGCTAGTGGCATTGCGATTGGTATTGTTGTACTTAGGTTTGCCTTATGCCCTGTTGGAGCTGCCATTATTCGACCCGCGCATCTACGCGGTATCGAACTGGGCACCTTCGCTGGGCGACTTATTACTGAACGCGTTGTTGGCCCTTACGGTGGCCGTGGGCACTTGGCTGCTAAGCCGGCAATACCGCTGGCAAACCCGCTCTCAGACGGGCAATCGGCAGGCGTGGCGCATTGGGCTTGTGCTGGCGATGGGCCTGCTGCTGTGGCGGCAGCACAGCTACTACCTGATGGCCTTCAGCAGCAGTCAGCTGAACCTTGATATTACCCAGAGCATCCAGGTTAGTGGTTTCCGGCTGGTGCTGGGCTTGGCGGTAGTGATGCATACGGCAGCCTTTGTGGTGATATTCACGCTGCTAACCAAGATGCTGGGGCTAGGGCGACAAGACGCAGCGCATCGCCTGGTGCTATTGGCGGTAGCCATAATGGCCATCTTGTTGCTAGTGGCAAGCATCTGGCTGGGCTGGCCTTGGCTGAGTTTGGCGGCACTGGCTATTAGCTACTTGGCGCTGGTGCGGGCGACCGGCCCGGCCCCCATAAACCTGCCCTATCTGGTGTTGCTTCTGCTGGGCCTGAGCGCCGCGACGGGCGCGCTGGCGCTGTACGAGCAGTTTGGCCACCAACTATTGCTAGATAAGCAGCGTTTGGCTAATAACCTATTGGTTGATAATGACTTGCAGGGCGAATTTTTGCTTGGTGAGCGTACTCGCCAACTCGCCAAAGACCCCGTGATTGCCCAAATGTTGAATGCCCGGCCGGTGCGCGACGAAGCCTTGCGCCGCCGCATCAGCCGGCAGTATTTGCGCGATTATTTCGACAAATACGAAGCCGACATCAACCTGTTCGACGCCCAGGGCCGGCCCGTAAGTACCGACCAAACCGATACGCTCACCTTCGGCCAAACGCGTGAGCTGCTGTCGCGCACGGCCTCGGTCACCGACCAAGCAGGTGTTTTCCTTTTGAAATCGGAAAACTCGTTTAGTTCGCGGCGCTATGCGGCAGTGGTGCCGTTGGCGGCCCCGCCGGCCGTGGGCATTGGGCCGCCCGCACCAGCAGGCACTATCGTGCTTACGCTCAGCCTACGCAAGTTGTCGAGCTACAGCGTGCTGCCCGAATTACTGGTAGACCAGAAGTTTTTTCAGCCTGGCCTGGCTACGGCGCTCAGCTACGCGGGCTATGCCGGGGGGCAGCTGGTGTATAGCGAAGGCGACTTTGACTATGCCAACCTGCTGCCGGCCGTCCGTCTGCAAGACCCGCGCCTGTATCAGGCTGGGCTGGTGCTGAGCGGCTTTCACCACCTAGCCGTGCGTGGGCCGGAAGGCCGCACGGTCGTCGTAACTACCTCGACTTATTCGGTGGCTGACTGGCTGTCGAATTTCTCGTTTCAACTGCTGCTCAATAGCGCGCTGTGGCTGGTGGCATCGGGGCTATACTTTCTGCTGAGCCGCAAAAGCCCCGTGGCGCAGCTCAATTTCAGCGCCCGTATTCAGGTGCTGCTCAATGTGGGCATTCTGCTGTCATTGGTGGTGGTGAGCGTGGCTACGGCCAGCCAGGTTATTTCGAGCTACCGCCGCGACCTGCACCGCACCTACGAGCGCCGGGGCCGCATTGCCCTCGAAAGCCTGCTGCGCCGCCGTGACCTGCTGGCCGACACGGCTGGCCGCCCTGCTTTGGCCGGACTGGTCCACAACGTGGCTGCCCTCACCGAAACCGACCTCAACCTCTATGATGCGCAGGGGCAATTGCTGGTAAGCTCGCAGCCGCTCATTTTTGAGGCGGGGCTGCTGGGGCCGTTGCTCAATCCGCAGGCCGTGGTGGCCCTGCGCGAGCGTGGTCTGAGCCGGGTGCTACTTACCGAGCGAGCGGGGTCGTTGTCGTTCAGCTCGTTGTACTTGCCGGTGCGGGTGGCCAGCGAGCGGGGCGTAGCAGCCGGGCCGGTGTTGGGCTACGTGGGCATCCCGTTTTTCGATTCGCAGCAGGCTTTGGATAACAAGCTGACCGAGCTGTTTACGACGATACTCAACATATTCACCCTCATGGGGTTGCTGTTTATTGGGCTGGCCTTTGTGGCCACGCGCCAGCTTACCGCCCCGCTCAAGCTACTCACCGAGCGCCTGCGTCGCACCACTCTCACGGGCCAAAACGAGGTGCTCGACTACCGCAGCAGCGACGACGAAATCGGCTTGCTGGTGCGCGAGTACAACACCATGCTCGAAAAGCTCGAAGCCAGCAAGCGCGAGCTAGCCACCCAGGAAAAAGAAGCCGCCTGGCGCGAAATGGCCCGCCAGGTAGCCCACGAAATCAAGAATCCGCTCACGCCCATGAAGCTGAGCCTCCAGTACTTACAAAAAGCTATCAACGAGCGCCGCCCCAATGCGGAGGAACTGATAGGCCGCATCTCCCAAACCCTCATCACCCAAATCGACGTGCTTTCCGACATCGCCACGTCGTTCAGCACCTTCACCAACCTGCCCACTATGCGCCCCGAGCGCCTCGACGTAGGCGCGGTGCTACGGCAATGCACCGACCTATTTCGGCAGCAGGATGGCGACGAAAATGGCGCTTTGCAGCTGATATTACCCGCTGATGAGTGCGTAGTTTTTGCCGATGAAAGCCTGCTGGTCCGCACCTTCAATAACCTGCTACTCAATGCCAAGCAGGCCGTGCCGCCCGGTCGTGCCCCGCGTCAGGAGATAATTCTGGCCTGCGAGAAAGACAAGGCATTAATAACCATTGCCGATAACGGCAGCGGCATCGCCGAAGAGGTGCGCGACAAAGTATTTCGCCCCAATTTCACCACCAAGGCCACCGGCTCGGGCATCGGGCTAGCGGTGGCTAAGCGCGGCATCGAGAGCGCCGGCGGCAGCATTTGGTTTGAGACGATGGAAGGGGAGGGGACGACGTTTTTTATTGAATTGCCGTTGGCAGGGTAGAAGCGACAACCGGGCAGGGGCATCAAAGACCCGCCGAATACCACCATTCACTAAGCAAGCCTTGCCTGCTCAAATGAGCGCTAATCTCGGCCTTCTGGCTTGGGCTGAGCGGGCGCAACTGAGTCCCGGCTTCGGGTGCGTAAGAGCAGATGAGAATATGGTCCAGTTCTGTTGGCTCAAGGATATCCAGTGCCTGCGGTTCATCTGTTGCCAGAATTATTTGATGGTTCTGAGCAGCTTCGTGAATGAAGCGAAATAGTCGTTGCTGCTCATCTGCTGGCAAGCTCAACGCTGGCTCATCGAGGAGAATAAGCTTATGGTATTCTATTATTCCTGCCAATGCTCCCTGTACGGAAGAGTAGGCTGCCGAAATCTCACCGATAAGGTAAAAAATGCGTTTTGCGGCCTCAGTAAGCGCATCGAAAGGCACCCATTCACCGTCGACCCTGTATTCGAGTACGACGTTTTTCAGGAATAAATCGTCCGTTTTTGCATCCCTGTATGCTTGCAGTTGCTCGCTGAGCCGCACTGCCTGAATGGGTGAGTAAATCGGTAAATAAGCATTGAGCCGGGCAAGATGGACCCCTATGGACCGCTGCGCCAACAAGCGAAAATCATCAAACTGAGAGGCTGTTTGGGGTGAGCTTGTCAATATTAAAGGAAGAGCACCTCGCAACGCGTACACCAGCTGATACTCAAAAATGTCGTTGAATGAGCGAATCACAGGGATGCATTCCAACTGTTCTTGCTGCTGCCCTGACCCCAGAGGTGTCTTAAAAGACTTGAAGGTGGCAGGTTTCTCTACAAATAGCAACTGCGCTGGAGGTATTTCAGGACCAACTGATTTGAGCGTGTATAAGGGATAATAGCTGTGAAGCTCCTGCAACGCTGCGTTAATGGAGTAGTTATCGGCCGTCTTTTTGCCTTTGGCCACCACTGTGAGTAAGGGCAGTTGCCCATTGCGTTTCCTGGGCAATGAAGCCACGAGTGTTTCAAAAGCTTCTCGGTTTATTGCGCGGGCCACAAACTGTTTTTCATAGTATGCTAGGCTCCTGTAATCCTCTTTGAGTGTAATGGTGAGTGGTAGCCGGCCTCCTAGCACCAGCTCACTGTCAGCGCCTGCATACTTGTAGGCGCGTAAGTCGGCCAGCTCCTCCAATGCCATCAGGATGCGGCTTTTCCCGGTGCCCGGCTTGCCAATAATAATAGTGAGACCCGGTTCAAAAGCGGCCTGCACATCGAGCAAGGGCGGCATATTGTGAAGCCGGGTACGCTTGATGTAAGGTGGCTGAGGCTGGAGCAGTGGCATATACACGTTGAAAAAGAATGGGGCCGGCCAAAATAACCTAATCAGGTTCGGTTGCTGCCACGAGTAACCTACGAACTCCGCAGTGGCCGCTTCTACGCCTAATCTATCCGGCATAAACCCTGGTTAGGGAACGAACCAGCCCTCATCTAGCGTTGTGCCCCCGCTAGTGCCGAACTTTACTTTATGACCCAACGCTACCGTCTGTGCTTACCCTTGATGGGCCTGCTCGTGGCGGTGGCGTTTTTGCTGGGGCCAAAAGCGCAGGCGCAGCAGCCCGGCAAAGCCTCGCTGGCCCCACCCACCAGCCAGCGCTGCCGCTGGCTGCGCCTCGCATCGGGCCGCGATACCACTACGTTTGCCCTCGCCGATACGCTCACCATTGTGCCCGCCACGGTGCAGGCCAATGGCCGGCCGGTGGGCTATGACGCCCGCACCAATCGCTACCGCTACGTGAGGCCTGCCCCGGCCGATGGCCGCCGCGACTCGGTGTTTCTGTGCTACCGGGTGCTGCCGGTGCAGTTGCTGGCCCAGCGCTACCGCCGCCCGCGCCAGCTCATGGACAGCGTCGAGTTCAGGGACCGCAAGATGATGCGGCTGGAAGACTTTTCGCAGAAAGAGCAGATTCTCAGCACGCCCGGTATCAGTAAGACGGGTAATCTGGCGCGGGGTATCTCGTTTGGCAATACCCAGAACGTGTTTGTGAACTCGGCCCTGAACCTGCAATTGGAAGGCAAGCTCACGGAAAATATTCGCCTCACGGCGGCTATTTCGGACCAGAACGTACCCTTCCAGCCAGAGGGCAATACGCAGACGCTTCAGCAATTCGACAAAATCTACATCACCCTCACCGGCCCGCAGTGGAACCTGACGGCCGGCGATGTGGTGCTGCGCAACAAGCCCGATTACTTCCTGCGCTATTACAAAAACATCCAGGGCGCGGCCATTGAGGCCAACCTCGGCGCGCCCGGCCCGCAGCCCTTGCAGGCCGGGGCCAGCAACAACAGCGTGAGCAATGCGCCGCCCTCATCCTTCACGACCTACACCAACGGCGTGACGAACAACAGCGCCGCGCCCACCGGCAACACCACCCAAACCCTGACGCCCCCCGGCACCGTGGTGCCGCCCAACCAAACGCTGCAAACGCCTACGGGTACTGGCTCTCCTCCCAACGGGGGAGGGGTAAAATCGGGTGAGGTAACCGTGCGCGACAAAACGGGGAATATCCGCTCCTCGACGCTGGTGGCGGGCGGCGTGGCCAAAGGCAAATTTGCCTCGCTCGACCTCGCGCCCATCGAAAACGTGCAGGGACCTTACCGCCTCAGCGGGCCGAATGGCGAACAGTACATTATTGTGCTGGCCGGCTCTGAGCGCGTGTATCTGGATGGTCGGTTGCAGACGCGGGGCTTCGACTACGACTATACCATCGACTACAATCTGGCTGAAATCACGTTTTCGCCCCGCCACCTCATAACCAAAAACTCGCGCCTGAAGGTTGATTTTGAGTATTCCGACCTCAACTATTCGCGCTCGCTCTACACCCTGAGCCACTACCAGCAGATAGGTAAATTGCAGGTGCGCGGCAACTACTACCAGGAGGCCGACGACCCTAATAGCACCGCCAATCTGTCGCTCTCGGCCAGCGACCAGCAGGCCTTGCGGGCAGCCGGCAACGTAGCCGTGGTGCAAACGCGGGGCGATACCCTGGCCGCCTACAGCCGCAGCCAAGTGCAATACAGCCGCGCCATCATCACCAACCCCACCACTGGCCAGCAGCTAGCTACCTATACCTATCCGCCCGACTCGACCAAGGCGGTGTATAATGTGCGCTTCACGAATGTGGGTGCCGGGCTGGGCGACTATGCCCTTGATGCCACTTATTCTAACACCAACGGCCGGGTGTATAAGTACGTGGGTACCGGCCTGGGCGACTACCGCGCTGTGCGCCTGCTGCCTACGCCCCTGCTCAAGCAGATGGTGACGGCCGGGGCAACCTACCAAATTGACCCTACAGCGGCGGTATTTGTGGACCTGGCCAGCTCGCAGCTACAGCGCAACCGCTTTGCCTTGGGCACTGAGGACAAGGGCGGGGCTATGCGCCTGGGCTACAGCGTGCAAAACCGCGCATTGCCTTCTTGGGCACCCGCTGCGCTACGCAATTACCGCCTCAGCTCGGCGCTCGACTACGAGTATACGGCTCCCAAATTCTCGCCCATCGACCGCTACCGCGATATCGAGTTTGACCGCAACTGGAGCACGACGACTGCTACGACCACCACGACTGCCCGCGAGGACAATATCCTCAACTTCGCCGTGGGCCTCACCCGCGATGCCACGCACAGCATCAACTATCGCCTCAGCCACCGCTACCGGCCGGGCGAGGTCGATGGCACGCAGCACTGGCTCGATGTGGCGCAGCAGTTCGGCCGCATGGAGGTGCGCGGGGCACTGTTCGTGCTCAATTCGCAGGCCGGGCGCTACCACTCCACTTGGGCGCGGGGCGAGGCCAGCGTGCGGTACGGCGGTGGGCGGCTCATTCCTGGGTACAGCTATAAGTTTGATAAAAACCAGGTTATCTCGCCCAATCGCGATTCGGTGAGGTCAGCCAATTACTTCGACGAGCACACTTTCTTTCTGCAAAGCCCCGATACCGGGCGCACGCACTACCGCTTCGATTACAGCTACCGCCGCGACCAGACGCCCACCGCCGAGCAAACGACCCTGAAGGTGCGCAACATCGCCCAAACCTGGCAGGGCAACGTGACCACCCGCTTCGGCAAAAACCAAGACCTGCGCGTGCTGGCCACCTACCGCGACGTGCAGCGCGTAGAATATCCCGACAGCGCCCGCCAACGCAATGTGCTGGGCAAAATCGACTACAACGTCACGCTGCTCCAAAACCAGATTCGTTCGGAGCTGACCTACAGCGTGCAAACCGGCCGTGAGCTGCGTCGCGACTTCTCGTTTC
>CAXUKA010000111.1:0-16780 GCA_964251335.1 uncultured Hymenobacter sp. | reverse complement strand
ACCCTGAAGACCGGCGCATGGAACTCCTGCGCGACTTTTGGTACGAAGACCCAGCCGGCAAAACCTGGAAAGCTCCCAAGGGTAGCGTTGTTGACGGGGCAAGCATTCCGGCAGCGCTGTGGTCTACGGTAGGCTCGCCATACACGGGGGCTTATCGCCGCGCCTCTATTGTGCACGATGTGGCTTGCGACGAGGCCGTCCAAGCCGCTGACCCCGAAGCCGCGCGGGCGGCGGCCGATGAAATGTTTTACAACGCTTGCCGGGCCGGTGGCTGCCCCGGCTGGAAAGCCCAGATGCTGTACGCTGGCGTGCGCCTTGGGGCATGGTGGTCGCGCACGGCCCTGCCGAGCCAGCCGGCACGCGAGGCCCTGCTTGCCACCGCCCGCATTATGCCCGATGTGCCGGAGGAAAGCGTCCGTACTACGTACCGCGAGATTGCGGCCGATATAGAAGCCACGGCTCCCGCTTCATTCAAAGAGCTAAAAGCCTTGGTCGACCAGCACTTGCAAGCCCGGCCCGCGCCTCTTGCGCCCATGGTCGCTTTGCGGAGCCAGCTCAGTCTCCGCCCCGACCTTGACATCCAGGTTCCTGCCCCTAAGGTTCGCAAGGCTGCTAAACCCAAAGCACCTGCCAAGCCGCGAGCCAAGCGTGCGCCCAGTCGCAATTAAAGCTTATCTAAAACAAACAGCGAGTTGGCTGGTGTGCTTCTCAGGATTGGAAAGCACGCCAGTCAACTAGCTGTTTGTCTACTATTTACCAGAAAAATGGTGAGCGTAACTTCCTAAGCAATTTTAACTATTCCAGTGTCACGCGGCTTGTCACGGCCTCGTCGCCAGCAGGCTGCACGGTCAGGATGTAGGTACCGGCGGCCAGGCCGGTGGTCGAAACTTTGGTAGTGGTGCCGGTGAAGATGCTGCTGGCTACCGTCTGCCCCAGCAGGTTGCGGAGGGTATAGGTGGCTGAAGGCGTAGCTTTTGCCATCACCACATCAAGGCCCAGGCCGGTGGCGACGGGATTCGGATAGACCGAGAAGACCGTGGCCGCGGTTTCGGAACGAGTGCCCGTTACAGTCGTGTAGAAATTACCGCCGTAGTCACGGGCCCGGTCGCGCCAAATGCTGTGGTAGTGAATCTGGCTGCGAAATACCACCCCGGTTTGGCACACAAACTCAATCCACACGTTGGGGCCGTCGATGCGGACGTAGTCGCCATTGGTAGTGAAGTTGCCGGTGCCCGCATAGGAGATGTACGTGTTAGCCAGCTGCGCCTGGTAGTAATTAAGGAGCTGCGCGGCGGTGGCGTCGTCCGAATCGTTTACCCAGGGGGCCATGGCAGCCATCACCAAGGCCTGCTGAGCGCTGGTGAGCTGGCTGCACTGTAAGCCCACTTTGGTAGTGGGGTACGTAGTATTGCCGCCCTCTACCGTGTTTGGCCCGAGCAATACGTCGCTGAAGGACTGGGTCAGCTTGGCCGTGGCTTTCTGACTTGTAGTCAGGCCATTGAGCATCGCCAGCATCGTCGATTGCTCGCTGCTGAGCGGAGCCACGGTGGTGCCGATGGGGAAGATGTTGGCATTGGCCGTGACGAAACTCAGTGGCTCAACGCCCTCAAACTTGGGCGTGGCCCCAGTCACGTAGCCGCCTCCGAAGGTGATATTGGTAGCCAGGTGGTGGCCGCCAAATTGCAGCATCCAGGTGCCCGTAGTGCTGGGCGTGCCTAGGAAGGCGATAAAGTAAAGCCCCGAGCCATAGCCCGAGCCGCCGCCGTTCGAATTCAGGTAGTCGTCGGCGGCCCGAATCTGCTGCACTTCATTGTAGCCTTCGCCCGCTGCGGTGCCCGTGGCAGCTTGTACCACAGCCAGCGCGGCGGTTTGCTGGGCAGTAGTCAGGTTGCTGAGCTGCAAGCCGATGCGGCACTGCGCGCCACAGGGTAGATTCGACCACTTGGCCACGTTGGTCGTGTTGAAGGCCTGGAGTAGTGTGGTTTGCTGGGCAGTGGTGAGGGTAGCAATGAAGGTATTGGCAGCCGTCACTACGTCCGACACGGCAGCAGTGGCTTTAGTGGCCTTAGTGCTCTGAAGGGCGAACGGGCGCGCCTGCGGGCGGGCGGCCACATTTGATTTCAACGCAACGTCTTGCTTGAAAGCCATCAGGCTCAAAAGCGCCGCCGCCGAGGCTAGGCAAGTAGAGATTCTCATTAGTAAATAGTGATGGATGGGCTATTTTTCGAAAGCTGAGTAGCAGGTTGCTGGCTACTGCGTTAAGACGAAATGCTACGCTAAATTGGCGCGGGCGCTAACCGTTTATTAGCCATACTAGCCCGATTGGGAAAAGTAATCGACGGTTGGGCCGGCCGCACGTATTCAGCTGGCTGCAAGCTGGGCCATTAGTCAAGCGACCAAATACTTAGACAGTGCTTGTTCGCGTGCGCCAGAAACGAAAACACTGCGCCCACGGCTCAGCCACAGGGTACCATCTAGACCACTACATAGAGTGAGGGCATCGGGCTAGTCGCTAAAGCGATTGACTATCCGAATTCGGGGCGGCGGGGCCGACAACTTACTAGTTTGGCGTTACGGTTTTTTTCAACCCTGCCAACGCCTGCGCATCGCCGGGGCGGATGAGCAATACCTTATTGTATAGCGCCCGCGCCTCGGCTTTCTTGCCCTGGCAGAGGTAGGTATAAGCCAGCGAAAGATTGGTATCGTAGTCGAACGGATAAAGATTAACTACCTTCTCAAGGTAGCGCGCCGCTTTATCATACTGCTTGCGGTTCAAGTAAATAACCCCTATCCAATAGTTGGCTTGGGTGTTCTGCGGGTCTACCTGCAAAATGGCCCCGTAGAGGACCAGCATCCGCTCAATCTGCCCCAGCGCGTTGAGCGGCTTTATCAGGCCAAACTTGGGCTCGATGGCGTAGGGCCGCTGGTCGATGGCCTTCTGGTAGTAAGCCGCCGAGGATGTGTAGTTTTTAGCCAGAAAATACAGCCAGCCCAGGCGCAGATTTTGCTCATACAGGTTGGCGTAGCCATTTTTGAGTGCCCCGATGGCATCGTCGTAATTCGCCTTGGCCTCGGCGGCGTAGCTGGCCGCAAAGGCCCCCGACAAGCCCTCCTGCGCCCGCGCCCTAGTCGGGGCCAGGCAGAGCAGCGCGGCAGCGACGAGGGCGGGCTTTACCAAATCCATGCGAGAGCGGCGGAATAAGAATGAAGGGTGTACGGGATATCAATATGCGCGATGTGGCGCTGCTCGGCGCTATACACCAGCCGCAGCCGCAAGCGCGAAGGGGCCAAGATAAGCAAGCTAGCGGCGGCACGGCGGCCCAGCGGGTCGAGCAGATTGTAGACGTAGGTGCCATCGGCCTCGGCCAGCACGGGCACGGTGCCCGCGCTACCCCAGGCCTCGGCCCACAGCCAGGGGCGCAGCCGCCCGCCCGCGCCCAGCAGCATATTCTGGTAGTTTTGGCCCCCCGAGCGCACCACGCTGCCCCGCCCAAAGCCGTAGAGGCGCAGGTTACCGAGCGGGTATACGGTCAGGCGCAAGTCGGCCTGCACGCGGGTCGTATCGGTGACAACGCCTGCGTAGCCACCCACCTGCGCCACCCACACCGGCCGGGCATAAGCCAGGGCCAGGTAGCCCAGGTGGTTGCTGCCCAGGTCTTTGGTAATAAAATCGTAACCAGCCTTCACTTGCCAGCGCGGGGCCAGCTGCGCCGTCAGCAGCGCGTGGTACTGCCCTTGGTTGATGCGGTGGGTTTCGAGTGAGCCGATAACGGCGGGCAACTCCACCGTTTGGCCATAATAGCTGAAATTTTGCAGCAAGCTCAGGCGCGAGCCCAGCCGGCTGCTCACCCCCAGCCGCTGGTAGGTGCCCGTACCGCGCCGCCGCTCGGTGGTGACCTGCACCGAGCTTTCAAATTCCAGCATTGCCAGGGCACGGCCCTGCGGCAGGCCCAGCGCGTGGCGGGCCGCAGCCGGCAGCGCCCCGGCCACCAAGGCTGCCGAGGCCGTCTGATTGAGCGCCACATAGGCACTAGCCAAGCCCACGCGGGCATCGTCATCAAGTGGGTTTTCACGTAGCGCGGGGCCGTAGTAGCGCAGGGCGGCAGCCGGGTGGTCGGTGGCCAGCGCGCCCATACCGAGGCGACGGCGCAGGGCCGGGTAGTCGCTGCCCTGCGCCAGCGCAGCGCGACCCACCGAGTCGAGGGTGTGCCAGCGCTGCTGGGTTACTAAGGTTTGGGTGAGGCTGTCTACGTATTGGTAGTTAAGCAACTGCTGAGCCTGAGCGGGGAGCCGTACTAGGAGTAATAGGCTGAGGAGGAGCCAACTCAGCCGGGGAGCCTCACTCCCCGGACCCCTCTCCAAAAAAGAGGGGGAGCCGGATGACAACGAACGCTTTTCAACGCTAGGCTCCCCCCTCTTTTTTGGAGAGGGGGGCCGGAGGGGTGAGGTCCACCGGCCGGAGGCACCCAAGAGCTTAAGCATCCCCTTCATACCGTCTCAACCGTAAAGACAAGACGCATTTCCTCTTTCCCCTGGCGCACCAGCAGCTCGGCCAGCGCACCGTCGCGCACCGTCAGTTCGGCGGTTTGCAGCACTTGCTCGCGACCCAAGAAGGCCACTACGCTCCGGCTATGCAGGCGCAGCGTGCGCTCGGCTGGGCCGGGCGCACCATTGAGCCAGCTGAGCACAAATTGAGGTTTCACAAACCGAAAAAACGGAGCCACGGCATCCTGCACCCAACCTAGCCAGGGACTGCGCACCACCGTGAGCGGCAGCGCCACGGCTTGCGGCTGCGGCAGATACAGCAGTGGCACCCGGTAAGCCGCCAGGTAAAACGTATACAGCCACGACTGCCGCGACCCGTAGTAAGCCGTGAAACGCAGCAGCACCTCATCCTGCTCGAAATACGCCACCGCGCCCGTGTGGTGGCAACGCAGGTAGCGGGCATTGTAGGCATCGGTGAATACCTCCCAGTGCTGGGTTTCGGCCGACGGAGTGCCTGTGCCTGCCAACTGCACGGCCAGCCGGTAGCCGGGCGGCAAGCGTAGCGCCTCACTCAGCTGGGGCTGCGGCATGGGTAAGCGCACGACAGTATCTACCTGAGGCACTGCATTTATCAGCAATTGCTCATCCGTATGCTGGCACGGACAAGCGGCTGCGGCCGAGCTCAGAAAATGCGCCAACGGATACGCCAGCGTAGGCGAGCCAATGGCTGGTGTGGCCTGCACCTGAAAGTGCAAATGCGGCTCGGGCGAGCGGCCCGAGCTGCCGCAGGCAGCCAGCACGTCGCCACGCCGCACCGAGTCGCCGGGGCGCACCCGCACCGACTGCGCCCGCAGGTGCGAGAGCTGTGAGTACAGGCCGGGCGCGTGACGCAGCACCACGGTGTTGCCCCAGTTTTGGCGAATATTCACCTCCCCAATCGAGTTATCGGGCACGTCTTGCACCACTTCTTCGACCACGCCGTCTGCTGGGGCCAATATAGGCTTGTTGTAGCAATAGTAGTCGCTCAACGCCTGGCCGGGGCCGTGGTAAGTGCGGCCCTCGGCATCGGCAATGGAAAAATCCAGCGCCTGCCCCCAAGCTCCCTGGTGCGTCGGGCCATCGCCAAAATAACCTTGTGTGCAGCGCCACTCTCCCAAAAAGGGCAGCGCCAGCGGCACGGCACCGGGCAGCGCCGGCTGGTCGTTTTGGGCCAGGTAAGTATAGAGGTTTGCCTCGGGCGAATAGCGCTGCACCGGCACCAACACCAGCCAGCGGCCCACCTTTTCGCGCAGCAGCAGCACGTATAAAAACAGCAGCGAAGTCAGGCAAAACGGTAATGACAGCCCCGGCAGCCCAGCTTTGGCCAGCAGCGGACCGAGGCCGCCCAGCAGCACCGCCGTCACGGGTAGGCTCAACAGCGCCCAGCCGTAGCCAGCTACTGAGGGCACCACAAATACCCCACCCACGGCCACAGCTGCCACTACGTAGTTGGCTCCCAGGTTATAGGCTTCGGGGTTGCCACTAGCCGCGCCCGTCAGGTGGTGCATCGCTAAGGCCCCACCAAACGCCAGCAGCGACAGCGAAAAGGCAATGCGCGAATGCCACAGTAGCCCCGCCGCCACCAGCAGCCCCGCCCAGGCGCTGTCTTGCAGCACCACGGCACTGAGGGCGCGCAGGTACGTGGCCAACAACGGCGGCCACGGATAGTCGTGCGCCCAGCTGGCCACGGCCACCAGGCGTGGCCCACCCACCGCGTACACATCATTGAGCCAGTAGATACTCGGCTCGGCTGGGGTCAGTGCCGGCCAACTCGGCCCGCCCAGCAGCAACAGCCAGATTATCAACACAAAAGGCAGCGACAAAAACGGCAAGCCGCGCCCGCCCAGCCAGCCGCCCAGCGCCACGCTCAGCAGCAAGGCCAGCCCCGCCCCCACTACCACCAGCCCCACTAGCGCCCAGCCCTGCGCAAAAAACAGCGGCAGCGCCAGCCCCACTAGTAACGCGTTGAAGCTGTACGCTCCGAGGTCGGTGTAGTCGCGCCGAAAACCGCCCAGCCGCGCACCGGCCACCGCTAACCCCGCCGCCCCCAGCCCCGCCACCCCCGCCCACGGGTGCCCAAAGCTGGCCACCAACAACAGCGCCGCCAGCCCCCGGTGCTGGGAGAAGAACAGCATGCTGTAGCTGTGCAGGATGGCGCGGAGGAAGGAGGGCATTTTAAATTGTAAGTAGTGCTAAAAGCGATTGTCCTTGCGAGGAGGCACGACGAAGCAATCGTATCAGGACGGGCCGTTCGGGTGCGATTGCTTCGTCGTGCCTCCTCGCAAGGACAGGTTATAAATGCGGGGGCACTCGCTCGTTCTGCTGCAAATACTCCAGCGTTTCCGCCTCCCGTATTACATGCGCTTCGCCTTGCAAATCAAGCATCACCACATTGGGCCGCAGCGTGATAAACTGCTGCCACTGGCTCATATTATAGGCCCCTACCCGATGCACTACCACTTGGTCGCCGGCCGCCAGCAAGGGTAGCACGATACTTTCGCGCACCATGTCGATGTTCATGCACAGCGGGCCGTAGAGCACCGTGGGCTCGGTCTGTTCCGAGAAACTGCCCACCGGACTGATGTGGTGGTCGTACCAATAAGCGGTGAACAGTAGGTTCACCCCAAAATCGAGCACCGTGGCGCGGCGGCCATCGGCCAAGCGCTTGGTGGCCAGCACGGTGCCCAGCAGGTAGCCCGCCTCATCGACCAGTGCTCGGCCGGCCTCCAGCACCAGCAGCGGCAGCGCCTCGGGCCGGAAGCCCGCGCCCAGCAGCGCCTCGCTGATGGCCTCGGCGTACTCGTCAATAGCAGGCACGGCATCGGGGCCGGGCAGGAAGCTGCCTTTCAAGGTATTGGCCGAGGGGAAGCCGCCGCCCAAGTCGAGGTAGCGCGTCGTCAGGTTCAATTCTTGCTGGGCGCGCTGGGCCAACGCGGCCAGCTTGGTAGCGGCCGTGCCATAGGCGGCGGGCTTCAAAATGAAGGTACCGAGGTGGCAGTGCAAGCCCACAAAATCCAGCGTACCAGCGGCCGCAACTTGGGTTAGCGCCTGCCACGCCTGGCCGTTTTCGAGGTTGAAGCCGAACCTGTCCCACTGCGGAAAAAGGCCCGCGTCGAGGTTCACGCGCACGGCTACGCGGGGTCGCTGCGGGCGGCCGGCCGCCACGGCCAGCAGCAGGTGCAGCTCGTCAAAATTGTCGAGATGAATGACGGCATCGACCTCGGCGGCACGCAGCAGGTCGGCGCGGGTTTTGCCGGGGCCATTGAAGAGAATTTGGGGGCCGGGCACGCCGTTGCCCAGCGCTTTTTCCAGCTCCATGCCGCTCACTACTTCGGCCCACGCACCCTCCTGATGGAAGACGCGACACACGGCATTGAGGTAATTTGTCTTATACGACCACGCCAGCTGCACCTGCGGGTAGCGGGTACTAAAAGCCCGAATCACTGCCTGGTAGCTGCGCCGCAACTGCCGCTCGCTCAGCACAAACAGCGGCGAGCCGAAGCGCGCCAGCAACTCGGGCACGGGCACGCCCTCTAGCTCGGCCACGGGCCGGGCACCAGCGCGGGGGCCGAATTTCGACAGCGGGCCGGCCGTGAGCTTGCGCAAAGTGGGGCGCTCGTAGGGAAGTTTCATTTGGATAAATAATCAGACAAAAACGGTCGTCATGCTGAGCGTAGCCGAAGCATCTTGGCTTCGTTGCTAACGACAGGAGTTAGTACCCCAGCCAAGATGCTTCGCCTACGCTCAGCATGACGACCGTTTTTATTGTATTTCATAATTCCCCCAGCCCCGCTATCTGTTGAAAATCACCATAATCAGCCACTAAATCCCAGGCACACCGGATAAACATTTTCCCCACTGCCACCTCGCCAAAAGGCGCTACCGCCTCACCCAGCGCCAGGCGCAGCAGCGCGGCGGGCTGGTTGTGCCCAGCAGCGACGGTAAGGTAAATCCAGGCTGGAAAGCGGGGGTTTATTTCCAGAATAAACACTTCGCCGGCTGGCGTGCGCAGCAACTCCAGCTCGAAGGCCCCGCGCCACTGGCTGGCCTGGGCAAAGCGGTGGGCGAGGTTGGTCAGGCTGTCGTCGTCGATGGTGATGCCGGCCCAGGCCTTGCCTTTGTCGGTGATGGTGAGCTTGCGCATGGCTACAGCGCTGAGGCAGTGGCCACGCCCGTCGGCCAGGCCGGCCACGTTCAGCTCTTGCCCGGCCACGAAGCGCTGGGCCAGCAGCGGCAGCCCCCAGCGCGCCTGCAAGTGCTGGAAGGCGGTTTGGGCCTGGGCTAAATTATTCACTATCTGTGCCTCGTACCACTGGCCTTTCAGTACCAGCGGGTAGCCCAGGGCCTCGGCAGCGGCGAGCAGGTGGCCAGCGTGCTGAAGCACCTGCGTGGTGGGCACGGGTAAATTATAAGCAGCTCCGAAGGCATTCAGGTTCACTTTATCCCTCGCTTCTAGCTGGCTTAGCGTGGGCACCAGCAGCCGGATGCCGAGCGCCCGCAAGCGCGGCTCCAGGCGGCTAAACAGCGGCAGCTCGGCGTCAAAATTCGGGATGATAACGTCGAGCTTTTCCTGGGTCTGAATGTACTCTAATCGTTCCAGCAACGCCGCTGAGCCGGCGGCCGGGTAGGGCAGCTGGTAGGTTTTGGCGAACAGGTCGCGCAGGTAAATTCCTGGCTCCAAGGCCTCGTAGCTCAGCCCAATGAGGCGCACCTCATAGTCGTCATTTTCTTGCAAAGCGCGGGCCACGGCCACGCCCGCACCGGGGCTATCGGTGGCGTTGAGGCCGGTGAGGGCCACGGTGAGCGGGCGGCGAGCAGGGGCAGCGGCGAGCATCAGGTGGCGGGCTCCTCCAATAGCTGGTAGTGCGCCAGCTGGGCTAGCAAGTCGTCAAAATCGCGTTGCAACTGGCTGGCCGACACCTCATAGCGGTCGAGCAAGTCGGCCTGAATGGCCGCAGCCTCGTGCCCGGCTTTGAGCTGGCCAATAATCTCGGCCGCCAGCGGGTTGGCGGCGAAAGAATCGCCAGTGGCGGGGTTGAATACAAAGCCGGCCTCGCTGGTGGCAATGTTTTTCTTGAGCTTCATAGCGGTGGGAGGAGGCGCAAAGATGCGGTACAGAACTGGTTGGCGGCTGGCAGCCAAACCACCCAAACTGTACGTCAAATTTGCGGCCCCGGCAACGCAGGTAGCGCTGCCAATCGGCCAGCTCACGCGCCGCGTCGCCCACCCGCGCCCCGCGCCCGACCAGCGCTTTGCCGGCGCACTGGGCGGCAAACCTGCGGCACTCGCCGATTGGCCCGCCCCCAGCCACGGCGGGCAGGTGTAGCTTGCAGAGCTTTTCAGAACCAGCCTTTTCCGTGCCCTCTCGCCTTCTTCGCCCGGCCTCGACGCTGCTGCTCCACGCGCTGGTGTGGGGCCTGGTGGCCGTGATGCTCATTGCCCAGCAGCCCGACTACCCCGGCCCCAAACCCACCGAATTCTGGCTGACGCAGGCCACAGTATTTGGCTTGCTGGCGGGCTTGTTTTATTTGAATGTGGGCTGGGCCGCCCCGCACCTGCTGCACCGCCGCCGCCTGCCCGCCTACCTTGCCGTGAATGCCGTGGCCGTGCTAGTGGTGCTGTGGGCGCACCAGCAGGTCGAAACCCGCTTGCACGTGTCGGAGCTGATAGCGCGGGGCCGCGAGGCCGTGATGAACCCGCCCAACCCGTGGTCGGCCCCACGCCCGCACCTACTGCTAACGCCTGAGGAAGAGAGTGGCGGCAGCCTGTTCAATCCCAGCGTGTTACTACTCACGCTCATGGTGCTGGGCATTGCCACCAGCCTGGCCGCCATGCAGCGCGCCCAGCGCGACGCCGAGCGCCACCTCGAACTGGAGCGCCGCCAGGTAGTCACCGAATTATCCTTGCTGAAGGCGCAGATTAACCCGCACTTTTTCTTCAATACCCTCAATAATATCTACGCCCTCACGCTCATCGACGGCGCGCAGGCGCGGGCGGCTCTGCACCGCCTTTCGCGCATGATGCGCTACGTGCTGTATGAAACGCCAGCCGGCCACACGCGCCTGAGCCAGGAAGTCAGCTTCTTGCGCGACTACATCGAGCTGATGCACCTGCGCCTCACCGACCAGGTGCAGGTGGTATTTGAAACCCCCACCGACCCCGCTGCCTCCGACCCTTTTATCGCGCCGATGCTGTTTCAGCCCTACGTCGAGAATGCCTTCAAGCACGGCGTGAGCGCCACTTCGCCCAGCCGCATTACCATTTCCTTGCGCCAGCAAGATGCGCAGCACGTAACCATGTGCGTGCGCAACACCTTGTTTGCCAGCCGCCAAACCGACAATGACGAGCCGGGCGGCATTGGCCTGGCCAACACCCAGCGCCGGCTCGACTTATTATATCCCGGCCGCCACAGCCTGCGCACCACCGCTCCCACCGCCCAAAACGAATACGAAGTATGTCTCAGTCTGAATCTCCAGCCGTAAGCACCGCCATCCCCTGCATCGCCGTCGACGACGAGCCGCTGGCCCTGGGTTTGGTGTGCTCCTTCATCGAGCAAACGCCGTTTTTGAAGCTCGTGGGGCGCTATGCCAGCGCCGTGGCCGCCCTCAAGGCTCTGCATGAGCAGCCCGAGGTGAAGCTATTGTTTCTGGATATCAAGATGCCCGACCTCAGCGGGCTAGAGCTGGCGCGGGTGCTGCAAGGCGGCGGGCAGCGCGTCATTTTCACCACAGCCTTCAACCAGTATGCGCTGGAAGGCTTCCGCGTCGATGCGCTCGATTACTTGTTGAAGCCCTTCAACTACGAGGAGTTTTTGCGGGCGGCGCTCAAGGCGCGCACCTATTTTGAGCTGAAAAGCCCGGCCGTGGCTGCTTCCGCACCAATGCCCGCCGCGCCACCCGAAGACCATATCTACCTCAAGGTCGAGTACCAACTGGTGCGCGTGATGCTCAACGACATCCTTTATGTAGAGGGCCTCAAAGACTATGTAAAGGTGCACCTGGCCAGCGCTACCCGGCCGCTGCTTTCACTCACCAGCCTGCGTAACATGGAAGAAAAGCTGCCCGCTGGCAAGTTTATGCGCATCCATCGCTCCTACATCGTGGGGCTCGACCATGTGGCTGCCGTGGGCCGCGGCACCTTGCAGGTGCGCGGCGAAACGCTGCCCATCAGCGACGGATATCGCGAGGCAGTGGATGCGTTTTTTGCCCGCTGGAAATAAGAGCTAAGAGGAAAGGGTGGGAATTGCTAGTAGGCCCGCTAACTTGCTAGCCCACTTACTCTATAGGAGTAGAGTAAGTGAGCCTCACTTCTTCCTTTTCGCTATGGCAAACAAGTACCTCACCGGATGGCAGCAGTTACTAGCTGGGCTGCTCTTGCTAGCTGGCTCGGTACAGGCACAAAGTTTTGGGGCCCCGACTACTTATTCTACTGGTGTTAATACCTCTCCGATTGCATTGGCGGTAGGCGATGTGACGGGCGATGGCCAACTCGACGTGGTCACAAGCAACACGATTAGTAACTATAGCGTGTTGGCGGGTACCGGCACCGGCAGCTTTCAGACC
This sequence comes from uncultured Hymenobacter sp., assembly GCA_964251335.1. GTDB lineage: Bacteria > Bacteroidota > Bacteroidia > Cytophagales > Hymenobacteraceae > Hymenobacter. The sequence goes on along the minus strand of CAXUKA010000111.1, from coordinate 4,694 downwards.
GCTACTAATCATCACTTGGGGCCGTTGGGTGCCACAATGGGGATGGCAATGGGCGATGTGGACAGTGATGGCAAGCTAGATATCATCTTGGCCGACTATTCATTTGGCACCGTCAGGGTATTGTCGGGTACTGGCACCGGCCTATTTTATGGAATCGGATTTTATACCTATCCAACAAGTAATCCTAGCGGGCTAGCCAGTGTGGCTTTGGGCGACCTGAATAATGATGGCAAGCTGGATATTGTTACAGCGAATGTAGCTAACCCAGCCGGCAATACGGTGGGTGTGCTATTAAGCACTAGCCTCAGCACTTTTCCGGTCGTAACAAACTATGCTACCGCTGCTAATGCAACACCTTATTCACTGGCAGTAGCTGATGTGAACAAAGATGGTCAGCTCGATGTCGTCACAACCGGCAGTGGCAATACTATTGGCATATTATTAGGCAATGGTACCGGGATGCTAGCAACGGCGGCTACCTATTCGACCGGGACCGGCACCCTTCCCTATGGGGTGGCCATAGGCGATATTAATGGCGACCACTGGCCCGATATAGTTACGGGTAACAGTAGCGATACGATTAGCCTCTTACTAAGCACGGGCACCGGCTCATTTCAGCTTCCAGTGTTACTCACTATGCCCTCAGGCAGCGGCCCGACTGGGGTAGCATTGAGCGATATAAATGGCGATGGCCGGCTCGATATTGTTACAGCTAATTACCTAACCAGTAGTATTAGCGTACTGCTTAACACCACCCCACTCGCCGCCCGCGCTACCCTGCCTGGCATCAGCGCCACGCTGCACCCCAACCCTACCAGCACCAGCACCACCCTCACACTAGCTGGCTTACCCACCACTGTGGCCCAGGTGCAGGCCACGCTTTTCGATGCTACCGGCCGCGCCGTGGGCCAGCAGCAGCTAGCCGCCGCCCAGGGCACCGCCCGTGCCGATGTGCTCACGGCCGGGTTGGCGGCGGGGCTCTATATATTGCGCCTCACAGCCCATGACGCCCAGGGCCAGCTGGCCGGCAGCCTACCCACCCAACGCCTGAGCGTGCGCTAACTAAGGAAATTTGCTGCTATCCGTGCCGTAACGTGCTGAATCCGCCGTAGCTTAGGGTTACCTCTGGCTTAGCACTCCGGCATGAACTTCTTTCAGAAACTGTTTGCTCGCCCGGCGGCTAAGCCGGCTTCTGCGCCCGCGCCGCCTGCCCAAGCCCCTAACTGGCTAGAGGTCGAAGGCCAGTTTGTAGACCTCAACACCCTCGGCCCCGCCCAGCTGGCCCAGCTCGAAGCCGACCTGCTGGCCAAGCGCCAACAGCGCGAGGGCGAGCTAGCCACCTACCTCCAAAACCTGGCCGCCGAGCGCGAGCGCCTGCTCGAAAGCCGCGACCCCAGCCTTTGGGTACTCACGCTCAAGCTTATGTTTGGGGAGACGCTGGGGCGGCGGGTAGCCATTCAGGATATTGGGCCGGGCATGCAGCTGCAACATTTGGTGCTCAGTTTTGGCCAGCCCGACCAGATAGAAGCTCGCGAAGCAGGCCTGGCGCTGCTCTACGGCAGTCCGCCCGAGGTCAGCTACTTCGAGCTCGACGGGGCTACCATCGCCAAGGCCATGATAGGCTTTCGGCCGGCGCTACCGTTTGGGGCAGATAGCTAAGCGCTACTTCAGCAGCAATATAAGTCTCGAAAAAATTTTGGTCGATAAATAGGCTTCGTCAACGAGTCGGGCATCACTGTAGTCAATATTTTTTTTATAAAACATTGACCGCAAATACTATAGCAGTACAAGCCGCACGTTTGCCCTTTCTGCCCGACTAGCATCTTTATGCTATACCGCCGTATTGCAGCAGGACCGTTCTTTGCCGGAATGATACGGTTCGGTATTAATCGCAAGACCAAACGACCATTCGGGAACGCCATGCGCGGGCCGAAGTGGCTGGTCGAGCCATGCAGCCAGCAATACTTACGCTGGCGCGGCCCCACCGTGGCAGCCGGTGCACCAATGCCGAGCAGATAGCCCAAGGCCCGCGCGAAGCGAAGCGCGCTACGCTTAACGGCCTTTGCACCGACATCAGCCTACTCCTCTATAGATAATTACTACACTCTTACCCTACTCTTCCGTTATGCACCTTCTACTCATGAAAACGAAGCTTCCCAACCAGCATGCGGCCACTGGTGCCGATGCCTCGCTGGCCGCCCGCCGCCGCGAAGTCGAGAATGCCCTGCTTACGCAGGCCCTATGCGGGCGGCAGCCCAGCGCAGCCGTTTTGGCCCAGCTCCGGCGCTACGAAACCGGCGAGCTTTCGCGCGAAGTAGCTTTTGCCGGCCTCTACCAAGGGGCGTAGCAAAGCAGGTGATAACCTGGCGCAGAGGGCGCGATGCTTCATGCATCGCGCCCTCTGTTCGTTATAGCGCCTTTGGAAAGCGCAACCCTAGCCACCATCAGCAGTAACAATGAGCATTATCTCAATAAAGAAGAATAGTACAAAAAATAAGAAGATTTCTCATCGCATGTTTATGCTATAGCGCTGCATCAGGATACAATCGTCCTTTGCAGCATTGCGCAGGTGTGCAATTTTTTATTTCTTCTTATCCTACTATTCTATGACAAATTTCTTCTCCTGGCCGCTGGGCCGCTGGTCGCTGACGCCGCTGGCGCTGCTGCTGGCGGGGCCGGCTTTGGCTCAAACGCTCGCTATTCAGGGCACGGGCGGCAGCAGCACGGCCAATGATGTGACGGCCTTCGTGGACAAGGTCGAAATCGTGCGCGTGTCGGATGGCGTGGTGATGGCTTCGGCCCTGGCCAATGCAGGCTTTGAAACTTCGGGGGCGCTGGGCAATGGCAACTACGGTTACAACCCCACGGGCGGCAGCTGGACGTTTGCCAACAACACTGGCATCCAAACGACAGGCAGCAACTTTGGGGCGCCCACCAACCCGGAGGGTACGCGAGGGGCTTTTATCCAGAATAACCCCAGCCAGCCCAGCGTTGCCAATACCATTTCGCAGGGCCTGACGCTGGCGGCGGGCACCTACCAGGTGCGCTTTCAGGCGGCGCAGCGCGGCTGCTGCGCGGGCGTGTTCGACCAGGGCCTGCGCGTGCTGGTGGGTGGCATGCAGATAGGCGCGGTGACGCCGCCCAGCAACACCAGCTTCGCCAGCTACACCAGCAGCCCGTTTACGGTGACGGCCACCGGCACGGTGACTACCAATAACGCACTGGCCTTTGATGGCACTGATGACTACGTGCACGGCACCGGCACCCTGCCCAACACGGGCGAATTCACGCTGGAAGGCTGGGTAAATCCGAGTGCGCTGAGCAGCCAATTCAGCGCCTTTGTGCTGTCCGACAACTTTCCGGCCGGGGCTATGCACTGCCAGTTTTATGGCAATAACCTGGGCTTCACCATCAATGGCAACAGCCCCACGGATGTTGTTTCGAGCTCGGCCTTGCCCTTGGGGCAGTGGAGCCACGTAGCCGTGGTGTACTCGGCCAGCGCCAAAACCGTGAAGTTTTATGTGAACGGGGTACTGAACACCACGGGCAACTACTCCACCGCTATCCCGGTAGCCGCGCTTTCCTACAGCCTGGGTGGCTGGCTAAGCGGCAGCCCCCAGCGCCTGTTTTATGGTAAGTACGACGAGGTGCGCATGTACTCGGCAGCCCTGACCCAGGCGCAGGTGCAGGCCGATATGTTCAGCACCACGGCGGCCGTGCCGACCAGCCTGAAAGCCTACTACAATTTCGACCAGGGTACGGCCGGCGGCACCAACACGGGCCAGACCACCCTCGCCGACCAAAGCAGCACCGGCAACACCGGCACGCTGACCAACTTCGCCCTCTCGGGTACGGCTTCGAACTTCGTGCGCAGCTTTCCTACCATCACGGCCATTGCGCCGGCTAGCGGCCCCACCGGCACCAGCGTGCAGCTGACGGGCACCAACTTGCAGGACGCGACTAGCTTTGGCTTTAATGGCGCGGCGGCGGCCAGCACTACGGTGTCAAACGACTTTGCGGCCACTGTGAGCGTGCCCAGCACCGCCACCACTGGCTCGGTGAGTGTGGCCTCGGCTACGCTGGCCAAGTACAATGGGCCATTGTATACGCTGGCCTCGACCAACAACGCGCTGGCCTTTGATGGTAGCAACGACTACGTGGCCCTGCCTAATGCTACCCCCGTGCCAACGGGCAGCAGCACGTACACCCTCGAAGCCTGGATTAAGCCCACCGCGATGGGCGTGGAGGGCATTATCGGCTGGGGCAACTGGGGCGTCACCAACCAAGTGAACGCGCTGCGGCTATCGCCGAATGGCATTATCAACTACTGGTGGGGCCCCGACCTCGTCGTGACTACTGCCGACCTGAGCGGCCGCTGGCACCACGTAGCCGCCACCTTCAATGGCACTACCCGCACTATCTACCTCGATGGGGTGGCCGTGGGCAGCGATACACCCGGCAGCCACACCGTGCCCACTCCCACCAACCTGCGCATCGGCTCGACCAATAACGGCGAGTACTTCAATGGCAGCATCGACGAGGTGCGCGTGTACAGCACCGGCCTGACGCAGGCCCAGGTGCAGGCCGATATGTACAGCACCACGGCGGCTGTGCCGGCCAGCTTGGTGGCCTACTACAATTTCGACCAGGGTACGGCCGGCGGCACCAACACGGGCGCTACCACCCTCCCCAAC
>CAXUKA010000110.1:0-16783 GCA_964251335.1 uncultured Hymenobacter sp. | reverse complement strand
ATAGTCAGCCGCGCCAGCGGCGTAGCTGCGCAATCTGTTAAATCTGCGGTCTAGATACCTATCCCGATGCGTACGCCCGAGCGCATGTGCTCGCCGCTTCGCAGAGCGGTGAAAAAGTCGATGCGCCCAATTTTAAAGACGTGCTCGATGCCTGCGCCCAACTCCAGATAGGGGCCAGACTGGCTGGTTTGTAGGTAATTGAGCGAGACAACCTCCTGCCATTTCAAGTCTTTCAGCAACGGGATTTTATTAAATACAAACCCATTGAAGTGGTGGTTAAAGTGTCCCTCGAAGTAGCTGTGGCGGGTGCTGAACTGGAAGTAATCGAGCAGCTGAAACTGGCTGAAATTACCCGCGAAAATGGTGCGGTTGCCCGAAAAATGGCGGAAGTCGAGGAACGTCAAATTAGACTCGCTGCCTACGAAGCCGCCGATTACCGCCTCGTAAGAAGAAGTGCCTAGCAGGCCCAGCTGAATGGTCTGGCGCACCGAGCCTTGCAGCAGTGTGTAGCGCACGTTCGTGCCCAGAATGCCCAACCCCTGCCGGATTTGCCCCGTGAAGGTGGGATACTTGGTACCTAGGTTAAACTTGCCATCGGGTCGCGTAATAAACTGGGTGCCGGGCCGGTAGCTCACGCTTAGCGTGAGGGTAGTGGCCTTGCTGCGGCCGAAGCCCGTGCCCTCCTGCATCTCCTCAGCCTCAGGCTTATTGCTGGTGAAGGCCACCCCCGGCACATCGCGCCAGAGATAAGTACTGGTATTCTCAAGCTCGTGGCGGTCGAAGTAGCTGACCGCGCCGCGCACTGTGAGACCATTCACCGGCTCCCAGAAATAGCTGATTTCGGCCCCGTCGCGGCGGTAGAGCTTGGCGTAGTTGCGGTTGGCCAGCAGCGAATACACCGAGTTGGAGAACGGCGTGAGCTGCGAGTTGCGGTCGAAGTTTTCGATGGTGCGGCCCGCTACTAGGCCCACCTGGCGCAGCTTCACGGGGTCGAGCTGCCAGTTCAGGGTCAGGCTGGGTTGTAGCTGCTCGTTCTGGAAACCGTAGCGCAGGGTGGGGGTGAGGGTCACGAAGCGGCGGTCGTCGGTGCGCTGGGAGTAGGTGGCTTGGGCATTGAGCACGTAGCCCTCTACCGTGTTGTATTGCAGCTCATTGAAGATGGGCTGCACCGAAAAGCTGCGCTGACGGAAGCTATTGCGGTGGGTGTAGCCGCTCAATAGCATCTTAGTTGGCGTAAACTCATTGCGCTTGCGGTCGAGCGAATCCTGGTAGGGGCGCGAGTTGCGAATTACCTCCGAGCTGTCCTTTTTGTGGTAGTCAATTTTTTCCTCCTCGGTCAGTGGTACTGGCCGTATTTGGCTCCAGTACGAGCTGTCGCGCTCGTTCACGCCCTTCTCAACCAGCAGCACCTCGCCAGTTTTCATCTTGGCAAATGGGTCGTGTCGCATCGAGTCGCGCTGGGCCTGTTTCACTTGGCGGCGCACCTGCCGGTTTAGGCCGGACAGGTCGGGCTTTTGGCGCTTGATTTGGCGGGTCAGCTCTTTGGTCGTGACGGGGGCCACTTCGGGCGGCGCGGCTGGCGGGGCAGTGGCAGTTGGCGCAGCGGTAGCGGGCGCTTTCTTCACCTCGGGCGGGGCCGGGTAGGTGGCCACGACGTGGTTGTAATTCGAGAAAACTGCCGTGGCGTAGCCCGAACCTTTAAAGCCAAAGGCCGAAAAATTGACGCTCAGCTTCTGCGATTGCAGCGTCCAGACGTGCGGCACGCCCGGCGCGGGCGCAAAGAGCTGCTCGATGTGCAGGTCATCGACGTAGTCGAGCTGGGCGTCTTTGGTCAGGCGCACATCTATGGAGTGAATGCGCCACGAACCATCCACAATGTAAATGAAGCCGCTGAATACCGGGTCGGTGCGGCGGCGTGGAATTACCTTGATTTTATGCACCAGCTCGCCGCCCTGCTGCGTGGAGCCTACCAGTTCGTACTGATAAAAGAGGAACGAATTATTCGCAATGGGCGATACAAAGCCCCGCTCCGAAAAGCCGGGTTTCAGCACATTCTCATAAAAGCTGAGCCCGCCCTGCGCCCGGTTGAAGCTGATGCCCCGCGAGTCGCCGCTGACCCGGCTCGATATCATGCGCTCCTTAATAATATTGGGCTGGGTGAAGCGGATATCCGAGAGGCTTTCTGATAGATACAGAATGCCCGGCTTCACATCCGGCCCCACCTTAAACAGCCCAAATACCTTACTAGGCGTTTCGCTGAGGCGAATCAAACTCTTGATATACAGCCGCGACTGGAACGTAGCCACCTCGCGCAGGTGGTAGCTGCGCCACTGCTGCGCCTGCTGAATGATGGCGTAGGCCGGGTCGCGGTCGGAGCCGCGCACAGTCACTTCGGTCAGGTTGTACGACTCGGGGGCCAGCGCCACGTTGAGCACGATGGTCGAGTCGCCAGCCGGCACCCGCACCGCCTCGGTGCGCGGGCGGTAGCCCACGTACTGAAACACCAACTGGTACTGCCCGGCTGGTAGCTTCAACTGATATTGGCCTTGGTCGTTGGAGCCGGTGCTGTTGGCGGTGCCGCGCACCGCCACGTTGGCAAAGGCCAGCGCCTCGTTGTTGGTGCCGCTCACCCGGCCTTTGATAGTGCCAGCCTGGGCAAAAGGCAGCGCAGATAGCCAGCACAGCAGTGTAGTAAGTAACCCTAAGCGATAAATAAAGCGCATAAACAGCAGTAAGTCCGAAGCAACCGGCAAGATAGGGGAGCAGGCTATTGCTTGGATGCCATTTATGCGAAAAGGGTTGGCTGGCCGGGTGATTTCTGCGTACGCCTCAGCTTTGGTCTGGCTTTTTGCGCGCCGAATACCACGTATTCAAGGCTACGCCCAGCAGTACCAGCGCCATACCGCCGTAGGCCAGCGGCTTGATTTTCTCATCGAAAAACCAGTAGCCAAACGCCGCCGCGTACACCAGCCCCAGGTAGTCGAGCGCTGCAATGCCAGCCGCCTGCTTGCCGCGCTGGTAGCTCTGCGTGACGCACCACAGCGCCGCCTGCGTAAGCAAGCCCACGGCCGCCAGCCACGCCCACTCACTGCCCTTCGGCAAGTGCCAGTCGAAGGCCGTCCAGAGGCCTGCCACGGGCATCGTAATCAATTGAAAATAAAAGATAACCACCAGCGGGTGCTCCTTTTTGCCTACCCGGCTATTGAATACGTAGCTCAGGCCCGAAGCTGCCGCTGCACCTAGCCCCAAGCCCACGCCGGCCCAGCCCAGGCCGCTCACGCCCTGCGCCACGGCCACGCCACCCATCGAAATGGCAAAAAACAGCCACTGCCACCCCCGCACTGGCTGGCCCAGCAGCCAAATGCCCGCCACGGCCGTGAAAATCGGCCCCAAGTACTGCAACGTCACGGCCGGCGCCAGCGGCAACTGCTTGATGGTGAGAAAGCCCAGCACCAGCGCCACCGTGCCCAGGATGCCCCGCCAGATGAGGTCGCTCCGCTGCGGGGCGTGGCCCCAGGGCGATGCGTGGGCCCCGCGCAGCATAGCCAGCGTGAGCAACAAGGAGATAACCGAGCGAAACAAGATGATTTCGACCGCTGGCAAATCGGGTAGCTTTTTGAGGCAGATATTAACCAGCGCAAAAAGCAGCGTAGAAGCCAGCATGTATAAAACTGCGGGCAGGGAGGAATTTTTCAACGAATAGGAGCCAGGGAGCGTTCTTCCCAACGCCGCCCGCCGAACTTCGTTGCCCGGCCTCGTTTTCTTTTCCTATGTTCAAGAACCCCGACAAAGCTCCCAAAACCTACACGCCCGGCGAAGCCCTGCCCAAGATAGCCGCCTACTGCGCCTACCAGGAGCGCACTCAAAAAGAGGTGGCCGACAAGTTGAAAAGCTACGGCCTCGACGAGGACGAGGCCGGCGAAATCATTATCCGCCTGAGCCGCGAAAAGCTGCTCGACGAGGAGCGCTATGCCCAGGCCTACGCCCGTGGCAAGCACCGCACCAACGGCTGGGGCCGCCGCCGCATCCGCATGGAGCTGAAAGGCAAAGGCCTGAGCGAGTACTGCATCAAAAGCGGCCTGAAAGAGCTGGACGGCGATGAATACTACGAAAAGCTGAAGCAATTGCTTGGCCAGCGCGATGCCCGCGAAAAGGAAAGCCACCCGCAAAAACGCAAATTGAAGCTGATGGCTTACCTGACGCAAAAGGGCTACGAATCGGACCTGATTCAGGAAGCACTAGGCGAGTTGAAGGCTTAAACACTTGGTGTGAGTTGCCTGATTCTTGAATCCGATGAATATGGCTGCCTTTTAAATTAAGGCAACCCGTCCAGCTTACAGGCCGTAGTGAAGCGCAGATTTTTATCATTTTATGAAGGCTCAATGAGTTTGCGTCCTAAGGGTGTTGGCCTTTAACTCATCAGTTTTTTTGCTGACTTATTTCATATTTTACCATCTAAAAGATATAATGCCAGCTATAATCAACTTATATTTGTCGGCACTGGTTTGGCAGTGAGTTGCTTATTGCTGTTGAAGAAAAGGCTGATTTATAGCTAGTTGTTGGCTTAGTGCGTGTGTTTACCCAGCAGCTTGACGGTTAAGGATACATGAAGCCATTGTTGTTTTTCATTTCTTTGTTAGTCAATACTATATCTGGTTTTGCCTAACTTTAGTCACTAGTTCACACTCCTATTTCTCACATTTCCCCATTTTCTAATGCCGAATTTCTACTCTACTCTGCGGCGGCTCGCTCTGACGACCCTGCTGAGCGGTGGCGGTTTGTTGGCGGCGCAGGCCCAAGTAGGCCAAACCGTAACCGGGGCCACTAACGTGGCAGGTACCTACACCGACTTGGGCACCACGGGCACCGTCATTACCACTGCCAACACGGACGATGCCAATTCGGCTGCCCAAAACATTGGCTTTACGTTTGGCTTCAACGGTATTGCGTTTACGCAATTCGTGTTGAACACCAACGGAGCTATTCGTTTGGGTAGCGCAGCTCCTTCGACGGCGGTGCTGTACTATGACAACACTACGACTCCTGTAGGCGTTGACCCGCTGCAAAGCACCAATGCTGCCGATGTCAACCTGATTATGCCCTTCAATGCCGACCTGGTATCCGGGTCGGGCACGGGTGGGGCCGAATATCGGATGATTACTACGGGTGCCACGGGTGCTCATGTGTGTACCATTCAGTGGAAAAACGTAGCTGACAAAGCAGGTACTGGCCTTACGCAGCAAATCAGCAATTTCAGCTTCCAGGTTAAACTTTATGAAGCTACTGGCACCGTTGAGTTTGTGTATGGTACAGCCACAGCCAGCACAGCTACAGCCACGCCCCGTTTTGCCGATGTAGGTCTAAAAGGCTCGGGCATTGGGCCTACCGCCCAACTGCTGCTGGCTACCAAGGCCAACACGGCTGCTTGGAGTGCTGCTACCTTCCGTAGCAGCAACTACGGCGCGAACACCTTTGACTACGCTAACACCCCCCTGCCGGATGCTGGCCGTACCTACCGCTTCACCGACCCTTCTTACTGCGTAGCAGGGTCTTACTCTGGCTTCCCAGCTGCCTATACGCAGAACTTCGATGGCGTAACTTCTCCCATTCTGCCCTGCGGTATAACTGTAATCGACGCGAATGGCGATGGTAAAACCTGGTCGAACGACGCTGTTAGCCCAAGCTCAAGCCCCAATGCCATGCGCTATAGCTACAGCGCTTCAGGCGTAACAGGTGACGACTGGTTTTTCACCCAGGGCCTGAATATGACGGTTGGCAAAAGCTATCAGCTGCAGTTTAAGTACCGCGGATATGGTAGCCTGACTGAGGCTATGGAAGTAAAGGCGGGTTCGACAGCTACACCGGCAGGTCAAACCACTACGTTATTTTCTAATACTAACTTCAATAGCTCTACTTACACTACTACTACTGCTGGCTCTGCTGCTGGTCAGGTGCTGTTGTTTACCCCAAGCACAGCTGGGGTATACTATTTTGGTTTTCATGCTATTAGCCCGGGGAACCAGTGGTATATCTACGTCGATGACGTTCAAGTGACCGAGCAAGTGGCACCTGCTTGCCCGCAGCCTACGGCATTGGTAGTGAGTGCTATTACGACCACTGGCGCTACCGTAACGTTCTCTGGTCCTAATAATGGTACAGCTTACAGCGTAGTATACGTACCCCGTGGCACTGCGCCCACGGCTACCAGCCCTTCGATTGCGGCTACTACCTCGCCAGTGACCTTAACGGGCCTGAACTCGAACACCAACTACGATGTGTACGTGCAGGCCACCTGCGGCACCAGCGGCAGCAGCACCCTTACAGGTCCGGTATCGTTCACTACGGCGTGCGCTGTAGTTACCTCGTTCCCCTACACCGAAACCTTCGATGGCGTAACTGCACCGGCTCTGCCCTGCGGTATCACGGTAGTTGACTCGAACGGCGACGGCACCACTTGGAAGAACTACAGCGGCAGCGCCAACACGACGCCGAACTCGATGCAGTACAGCTACAATAGCAATAACGCTGCCAACGACTGGTTCTTCACCAATGGCATCACAATGACGGTTGGGCAGAGCTACCAGCTGCAGTTCAAGTACAAGTCAGGCTCGACTTTCTATGTAGAAGGTCTAGAAGTGAAAGTAGGTAACGCCGCTACGGCCGCCGCTCAAACTACGACAGTGTTCTCGAACACCAGCATCGCTAACACGACCTACACTACCACTACTGCTGGCAGCATTCCAGGTCAAGTAACGCTCTTTACCCCCACTACTAGCGGGATATACTACTTCGGCTTTCACGCCATCAGCATTCCTGACCAACTGACGCTCTTCGTTGACGACGTAGTGGTGAACCAGCAGGTAGCTCCGGCTTGCCCGCAGCCCACGGCTGTGGTAGTGAGCGGCATCACGACTACGGGCGCTACGGTCACGTTTAATGGCCCAACCAATGGCTCGGCTTACAGCGTGATATACGTGCCCCGTGGCACTACGCCCACGGCTACTAGCCCCTCGGTTTCTGCTACTACTTCGCCAGTAACCCTGAGCGGCCTGACCTCGAACACCGGCTATGATATCTACGTGCAGGCTACTTGCGGCACCAGCGGCAGCAGCGTCTCTACTGGTCCGATTACCTTCCTGACGTCTTGCGCTACTACCACGACCTTCCCTTATGTCGAGAAGTTTGATGGCGTGACGGCTCCGACCCTGCCTTGCGGTATCACGGTACTCGATGCTAACAGCGATGGTAAGACATGGGTGAACACCTCGGGTACGTATAACAGCTCCCCGAATGCCATGCGCTATACATATAACAGCGCAGTTAACGCTGATGACTGGTTCTTCACCAATGCACTGAGTGTGCAGGCCGGTGCGAGCTACCAGCTGGAATTTAAATACCGCACGTCTTCGACAACCTACGTTCAAGGGCTGGAAGTGAAAGCCGGGCCAGCAGCTACCGTAGCTGGCCAGACCACGACGGTATTTACCTCCAATAGCATCAACAACACGACCTTCGCGACGACTACCGCAGGCAGCGGGGCCGGTCAGGTAGTAGTCTTTACGCCTACTACTACTGGCTTGTACTATTTCGGCTTCCATGCCATCAGCGGAGCCAACTTCGGCTACCTCTACGTCGATGACATTCAGGTAACCCTGACCAGCCTGGCCTCTTGCCCCACGCCCACAGCAGTAGCCGTGAATGGCGTTACCGATACGCAAGCCCAAGTGACCTTTAATGGCCCAAGCGTTGGCACTAGCTACAAAGTAACCTACGTGCCCCGTGGCACCACGCCCACGACTAGCAGCCCATTTATCACGGGTAACGCTTCGCCTATCACTTTAACGGGCCTGACGCCGAACACTCCCTATGATATCTACATCCAGGGTACCTGCGGTACTGCTGGCCAAGGCATCTCGACTACTGCAGTAAGCTTTACTACGGCTTGCGCTACTACGACTACCTTCCCCTACGCGCAGAACTTCGACGGTGTAACGGCTCCAGCTCTGCCCTGCGGCATCACGGTACTCGACAACAATAGCGATGGCAGCACCTGGGTAAATAGCACGGATAATCCTAGCTCGGGTGTGAACTCGATGCGCTACATGCCGAGCGCCATCAACGGTGCTGATGACTGGTTCTTCCTCAATGCCATGAACCTGCAAACCAACATGCGCTATCAGCTGAGCTTCAAATACCGTGTTTTCTCGTACAACTACCCCGAGAAAATGGAAGTGAAGATTGGCACCAGCACTACGCCTGCTTCGCAGACCACGACGCTGTTCACGAACAATAACATGCTCAACAATGCCTACTTGCTCACTAGCACCGGTACGGGTACTGGACAGGTAGCCAGCTTCACGACGACTACTGCGGGCATCTACTTCATTGGCTTCCATGCCACGAGCACGGTCAACTCGTTCTCCATCTACGTCGATGACATTGCGGTAACTGCTACCACTATTACCTCGACCAAGAGCAACGTAGCGCCTGGCTTCAGCGCCGAAGCGTCGCCGGTGCCCTTCAACGACCACCTGACGCTCACGCTCAATACGCTGCAAGCTGGCCCGCTCCAGCTCACGCTACACGATGCAGTAGGCCGCGTAGTACGCGAAACCACGGCTAACGTGCCTGCTGGTGCCAGCTCAATGGCCGTGCCCAACGCAGGTACCCTGCCAGCTGGCATGTACCTGCTCACGGTGCGCCAAGGCGGTAACACACAGGTTATCCGCGTAGCTCACGAATAAGCGGCTTCGCATATCTAAAAAAAGCCCCGACTACCTTGGTAATCGGGGCTTTTTTATGAAGCCATGAGTTAGCGAATAGTATAGTAGCAAGGGTGTTTGCAGCACGTTAGCAATTTTATGGCTACTGATACCCGTTGGCACGGCTCGCTACAGAGTAAGAAAGGCTTCTAATTAAAATCCTATATAACAGTAAATTGTGTATGAAATAGAAGTTGTTTCACTTGCTGTTGCTTAGCCACTTAAATAGGCTTTTAGAAGCTAATTCATTCGGCTTAATATGATTTATGCTTATTTTTAGGCAGCCGAAGGATTATCCTTACTTTAAAGAGAACTTTTACTGGCTATCACCCCGCCTAAACTAGACTGACTGCTTAGGCAGCAGACTTCCTGCAACGAACAATTTACTTAGTACGCCCCTGCTTCGCCATTTATCCCCATTTCTTCTCATGAAAAAAAAATTACTGGCTCTCCCGCTTTTGCGCTCGGTCTTGCTGCTGCTGCTGGCGCTGCTGGCACGCCCGGCAATGGCCAGCCACTTGCTGGGTGGCGAACTCACCTATCGCTTCATCGATGCCCTCGGGCCAGCGGCTGCTCCGCTCCGCTATGAATTGACCCTCACGGTTTACACCGTCTGCAACAACACCGTGACGCTTTCAAACCAAATCGGTATCTACGAGCGTTCGACCGGTACCCGTCTGGTTATGACTTCGGTCAATACCTCTAATGTGGTAAGTGGAAACGTCGGCGTTACGTTCCCGACAACGGCAGTCTGCAACACGCCAGCCGTAATACCTGGCTGCACCATCTCGGGGCCTTCCCAGCCTTTCTCCTTTTACAAGGTAGTCACCCTAGTTAACCTGCCAAATACGACGAGTGGCTTTTATGCGGCATATGTCTCGAATGCGCGCACCAGTGACATCCTCAACCTGGCTAACCCAGGTGGCGAGGACCTGGAGATAGCCACGGCGATGGCTCCACCAACCATCTTTAACCGCTCTCCGGTATTTGCGAATACGGCCGTAGCCGTTATCTGCGCCAACGATACAACCTACTACCTTAACAATGCTATTGATGCTGATGGCGATGAGCTGGAGTATACGTTTGGCCAGCCCTATGGTAACAATGGTAACGCCACGCTGCCAGCTACTTTCACAAACCCGCAGCCCGGAGTGGTGTATTCTACTGTCAAGGCTTACTCGGCTAATACGCCGTTTGGGGTGGGCCGCGGCATCATCAACCACTTAGATGCTGCCACGGGTATCGCCGTTTTTGCTACCCCAACAGTGGGTAAATATTCGGTAGCAGTCGATGTGAAAGAATACCGCCTTATCAATGGGGTACGGACGCTTTTGGGTTCTACCCGGCGCGACGTACAGTTGGTAGTGGCCGTTTGCCCTTCCACACCCGCTCCGACCCTGCCGGCTCCCATTGTAGTGGGTACCACCACGACACCTCTACCCCGCAACTACACGATAGAGGCTGGCACTACCCAAACTATTCCGATTGTTGCCACCCAACAAGCCGGTAACCCGCTGACCATGACGCTAAGCAGTGCCCTGCTCGACGGTGCCGGCGGCTACGATGCTGCTGTGAATGGTAACACTGGCACCGCTAGCGGCCTAAATGGCGCGGTAACGGTTTCTGTCCCGGCTACTAGCCCCGTTCCTAGTACCGTAACTGGTAATTTCGTCTTCAAGTCTAGCTGCACTGACGCTCGTGTGCAGCCCTACGATATCGCCGTAACGGTGAAGGACAATGGCTGCGCCGGCAAAACGATTTACGACGTGTTCCGCATCACGGTAGTGAAGCCGCAAGGCCCCACAGCCATCGCAGGCAATGCAACGGTGTGCGGTACTACCGGCACCAACTCGTATACGGCTAGCGGCGGCACCACGGCCGGCGTAACCTGGACGGTAACCGGCGGCACTATCGTCGGTAATGCTACGGATAACCCCGTGCAAGTACAATGGACTACGGCTGGCACCGGCACCATCTCGGTGAAGGGCGTATCGGCAGCGGGCTGCATCACCGATGAAGTGGCGAAGACCGTAACTATTTCGGCCGTACCTACGCTGACCGTAACCGGCAACCGCACCATCTGCCAAGGTGCTAGCACCAGCATTACGGTGAGCGGTGCTGCCACAGGCGCTACCTACACCGTAACCGGCGGCCCGGTAACCGGTACCAGCCCCACGTTTGTGCTGGCACCTACTGCCACCACTACCTACACCGTAGCGGCCCCCAGCGCTGCCGGCTGCACCATTAACAGCACATTTACCATCACCGTGAACCCGGCTGTGGTGGCCAACGCCGGCCCGGCAGTGAGCACCACCAACAACCAGCCGGTAACTATCGGCGCGGCTCCCGTGGCTGGCTACACGTATAGCTGGAGCCCGGCCCTCGGCCTGAGCGACCCTGCCAGTGCTAATCCGGTTGTGAAGCTGTCTAACACGACTGCTGGCCCCATTACCCAGACCTACACGCTGACTACCACTAACACGGCTACCGGCTGCTCGGGCACTGCCAGCGTAGTAGTAACCGTAGGGGTAGACCCCAACATTGAAGTACCCAATGTTATCACTCCCAACGGTGATAAATTGAACGATTGGCTGCAAGTAAAAAACGTGAATGCTTACCCGACCAACAAGATGGAAATTTTCAGCCGTTGGGGCCGTAAAGTATACTCGACGACCAACTACAACAATACCACCAACTACTGGGGCACCGACCCCAGCGTTATGCCAGGCATGTACTATTACCTCTTCACGCAGCCCAATGGTGCCGTTACCAAAGGCTGGGTAGAAGTAATCAAGTAACTCCCTAGCTTAACCCAACAAAAAAGGCTCTCCACTACTGGAGAGCCTTTTTTCGTGCTAATGCAGAGGCTACATCTTGGGCTGTGGGCTGGGCGCTACCAAGTGCTGCCCAATGATGACGCGCCGCCCAGTGAGGGTGTGCAGCATAGGCACCAGAATCTGCTCAGCGTTGCGCTGGGTTTGGGCTAGAATGCCCGATTGCAGGGCTGAGCGGCGCACCTGGGCCTCAGCATAGCGGTAGGCTTCGTCCACTACTTGTGCGTCCTGAAAAAAGGTATTTTCGGTGCTGAATACCCGGCTTTGGCTGTGGTCGACCTGGAAGGTGCAGAGTTCGGGGGCAGGCAGCAGCACACGCACTACCGAGTCGCCTTCGAGGGTCACATCTTGAGGCCTGATTTTGCGCAGGTCGAGGCAGCCCACGGCCTCGCCGCCCACGATGAGGGCGGCCTTGGCATCGGGCAGAAAAGCATACTTGGCCGAGCGCTTGTACTCCACTACGTCTTTGAAGCGGTAGCGTACTAGCTCTAGTTTACCGAGGGCTTCGACTTGGGTAAGCACGGTATTGTGCGTCACGGTCACCTGCGGCTCGCGGGCAGCCATCGGGTTGAGGCTGGCCAGTGTGGGGCCGATTTTTTGCCAAAGAAACACGCCCAGCGCAACCAGAAGTAGCAACGGCAATAGGCGGCGGATAAAACGAGGAAGCATAGGTTGAGAGGATATAAGCGCGGGCTCATATCTGCATAAAGTAAGCCAGCCTGCCAGGCACAAGCTGAAGCATTCCTTACTTCATACCCCGAACCAGTGGTTGAGGTTGGGGCGGCGTAGCTTTGGGGCAGTATGCCGCTGCCATCGTTATCCACATCGCCCATTGTGCGCCGCCTGTGGGCTGGGCATGCGGGGCTGCTAGTAGGCCTGTGGGTGCTGGTGCAAGCGGCGTTTTTGCTGCGCTACCACGGCCCGCACCTCGCCAACGACAGCGCCCCGTTTCTGGAATACGCCCGGAATATTGCCGAGCGCAGCTACTTCGAGCCGGGGCACTACCGGCGCTACATCCTGTACCCATTGTTTGAAAGCCTGTTTTTGTGGCTGGGGCTAGGGTATTGGGGTATTGTGGCTGGCCAATTGGTAGTGGCTGGGCTGGCGGCTTGGGCACTCTACGGCGCTACGTGCCAACTCACGCCGGGCGGCGGTCGGCGGGCCGCTGCCGTGGCTACTGCGCTGTTTATTATTTGGCCCGAAACCCAGCAATTCAACGCCTACCTCCTCACCGAGTCGTTGTTTCTAAACCTCTCGGTGCTGGCCCTAGCGGCCTTCGTGCAAGTTCGGCGCGGCTACGTGCGCGACTACCTGCTGCTGGCTGGGCTGCTACTACTGAGCGCGCTGGCCCGGCCCAACGGGTTTGTGGTTGGGGCGGCGGCTGGCTTGGCTGACGTACTCACACTGGCGCACCGCCCCGGCCGCCGGCTATTCTGGCTGGTAGTAGCAGGGTTAGTGATAGTAAGTCCGTTGCTGTGGCGCCTGCTCAACTACCAACTCGCCACTTATACCCTCATCAAAACCTACCAGCGTGGCGACCTGATGTTTCTGGTGAAGGACTGGGCAGTGCATTCGGCCCGGCCCCTCGACTTGCCGCCGCCCGGCCTGTCGCCGGTAGGCCGGCTGGCTTATTTCTACTGGCACAACCCGGTAGTGGGCCTGCGGCTACTGCTGGGCAAGCTGTTCGTGTTTGCTTCGGGCCTCAAGCCGCATTACTCGCTGCTGCACAAGGCAATGGCCGTGACGCTATTGTGGCCCTGCTACTGGCTAGCCGGGCGCGGGGCGCTACGCCGTGAAGTATGGCGGCCGGCGCGGCTTTTTCTAATATTGGTGCCCGTACTGCAAGCTGGTATCGTGATGCTCACCGTCGATGATTACGACGTGCGCTTTCTGGCTCCGGTATTGCCATTTCTGTTCGTGTTGGCTGCGCTAGCAGTGGATAAGTGGCTGAGTGAATAAATCATTCGACCCGGATAGATATTTTACTCACCAACTCACCAACTCACCGAAACCCGGCCCAGGCTTGCAGGCCACCAGTATGCACGGCCACTACAGTGCTGCCGGAGGCAAAGTGCCCTTGGTCAATCAAATCCAGCACGCCGAACAGCAGCTTGCTGGTATAAATAGGGTCGAGCAGCACGCCAAAATCGGCCTCAAACTGCTGAATAAATGCCCGTAGCTCGAGCGGCAGCTTGGCGTAGCCGCCGAAGTGATAGCCAGTGTGTAGCTCGTAGTTGTCGAGCGTCTGGCCAACCGCCGCCTGCGTCAGCGCATCGACTTCGGCACGTAAAAAATCGCCCCCTTTCAGCGCCGCAATACCAACCGCCCGCGCTGAATAGTGCGCCTCGGCCAAGCCCAACGCCAGGCCGGCCAGTGTGCCGCCTGTGCCTGCCGCCACAGCCACCGCATCGAAGTCGGTGTGCTGGCGCAGCTCGCCGATTAGTTCGGCCACGCCGCGCAGGGCTAGTACGTTGGTGCCGCCTTCGGGCAGTAGGTAGGCGGGGCCATATTGCTGCTGAAGCTCTTGCAGAAACGCTGGCTCGGCTCGTTGGCGATAGGTGCTGCGGTCGAGGTAGTGCAGTTGCATGCCGTCGGCCTGGCAGCGGGCCAGGGTTGGGTTGAGGGGCTGGTGCTCTTCGCCGCGCACCAGGCCAAGGGTATCAAAGCCGTGGAGCCGGCCGGCCGCCGATACGGCCGCTAGGTGGTTGGAGTACGCCCCGCCGAAGGTGAGCAGGCGCGTGTGGCCTTGCTTACGGGCGGCCAGCAGGTTGTATTTGAGCTTGCGGGCTTTGTTACCGGGCAGGTCGGGTTTCAGTAGGTCATCGCGCCAGAGTAATAGGCGCACGCCGTGGCGTGTAGCCGTGGGGTGGGGGATAGGCTGGAGAAGTGAAGTAGCTGTCATAGCAAAGAAAAACGCCTGTCATTGTGAGTAAAGCGAAGCAATCGCAATCGAACGGCTTATCTATAGCTCGTCCTGATGAGATTACTTCGCTTTGCTCGCAATGACAGGCGTTTTTTAGGCTTACTTATCCTTCTTTGCGCCGCGACCCAAACACGCCTGCCGCTACCACTGCCAGCAGCACGCCGATGCTCGATATCAGCGATACAGTGTTACCAGTCTTATACTCCTTGGGCTCAAACACGAATTTGATTTCGTGCGCGCCGGCCGGCACTTGCATGGCCCGCAGCACAAAGTCGGCGCGGAAATGCGGTACTTCTTTTCCATCCAGGAAAGCCTGCCAGCCATCGGCGTAGTAGATTTCGGAGAAGACCACTGTGCCTGGCTGGGCCGCTGAATAGCGGTAGGTAAGCGCATCGGGCGCGTAGCTGGTGAGAGCTATAGTAGCCGACGAGTCGGAGTAAATGGCCGGCTTCACGCTCGGAAATTTGTTGACATCGACCACCGCTACTTGCCGGGTATTGAGGCCGGTGAGAGCGGTCATTTCCTGGTCGGGAGTTTGCACGGCGCGCAGCTCGTGCACAAACCAGGCGTTGCCTAGCGCATTGGCGTTGCGCAGCACTTGCTCGGGCTGGCCGGGCTGGCCTTGCTGCCCCTGCTGGGCGGGCACTATCAGATAGCGCGTGTTCAGCATGTTCAGCACTGGCGTCTGGCGGAAGTCGCCCTGCGACGCAAACAGGGTTTGCAGATTGGGCGAAATCTGGCGCTCAATCAAATCCTGGTAGCGGCGCAGCTTAGCCCCGTGGTAGCCCCCAATGCTCTTGTGGAAGTACGAGGTGCGCGCTTCGTTGAAGGGGTTGCCGGCATTGAGCACGCGGTAGCTCGGGTCTTTATCCTGCAAAATCTGCTGGTCGACGGGCGTGGGCTGGAAGCTCTCCACGATGGTTTCGGTCTGGTAGTTTTTCTCGCCGAGGTAGCGCTTGTCCACCGTCCAGAGGTCGAGCAGCACCAGCGCAATGACTATCGAAGCCGCCACGCCACCCTGGATTTTCCCTTTCAAATAGAAATACAGCGCCCCCAGCGTGAGGCCTACAAACAGCAGCCCGCGCCACACGTCCGACCGCAGCAAATCGGCGCGGTCGGCACGCAATGCGCTCAGCAGCTGCGCCGTGAAGCCTTGCTGCGTCAGGTTGGCATCTTGTGGCGAGGCAAAATCGAAGCTGAAGCTCAGTAGCCACGTCAGTACTAAAAAGCCCGCCGTAATGGCCCCGGCGTAAAGCAATTGCTTGGTGCGCAGCTGATTTTCGGGCGAATCGACTACTACAGCGGCCTGGGTGCCGGCAGCAGCTCGAGCGGCCTTGGCCAATTCTGGATGCAATGGCTCTGTAGCTGGAACTGCACCGACAGGCACATTGGCCTCACGGGGGCGCAGGATGCGCGAAAGTGCTAACGCCGCCAGTAGTGCCATCGCCAATTGCGCAATTACCAAACCCAT
The DNA here is from genome assembly GCA_964251335.1 of uncultured Hymenobacter sp. Lineage (GTDB taxonomy): Bacteria > Bacteroidota > Bacteroidia > Cytophagales > Hymenobacteraceae > Hymenobacter. Next base: position 793 of record CAXUKA010000110.1, on the reverse strand, counting down.
GCTCACGGCCCGGAAGCTGCGATAGCCCGGCAAATAGTCGAATATCAGGTTGTTAATTGTTTCAAAGTTTTTACCCCAGGCCAGGATGAACGATACCAGCGTGCCCACCAGCAGCCAGTAGCGCGTGCGCTTATCCACCACAAATAACCCCAGCACAAACAGGAAGCACACCACCACACCCACGTACACCGGGCCGGCCACGTAGCTCTGGCTGCCCCAGTAGGTAGGCATGGCATCGAGCATTTCGGTGCCCGCGCCCAGCGTGTTTAGCTCGCGGGCCATGTTCGAGTCTTTGCTCAGGGGCATGGCGCTGCTGCCGCCGTAGAAGTTGGGCACCAGCAAGGTCATGGTTTCGCCGATGCCATAGCTGTAGGCGAAGGCATAGTCGCGGTCTTGCTGCCGGGCGCTGGGCGCGGCGGGCTGGCCGGGCTCGGGCGGCAGGGCTTTCAGCTCCGAAGGCGAACGGTTGCTGTACTTGCTGTACTCGTAGGTGGTGTAGAGGCGGCCGAAGCTCACGCCTATTGCCAGCACCGCCCCGATACCCAGCAGCACCACGCGCCCGAAGTAGTCGCCCAGGCGACCGGCGCGCACGGCGGCCACCAACTCAATCAGCCCATAAATTACCACCAGCAAGCCCAGGTAATAAGTTATCTGTGGATGGTTGGCGCGCACATTCAGCGTGAGGCCCAGCGTGAAGAGAGCCGCACCCAGCCAGCGGTTGCGGCGCATGGCCAGCATCAGCCCACCCAGCACCAGCGGCGCGTAGGCCAGGGCCCACGACTTGGTATTGTGC
>CAXUKA010000109.1:0-16917 GCA_964251335.1 uncultured Hymenobacter sp. | reverse complement strand
GCCTGGGGGCGGCCGTACCTTTGCGGGGCGGCTTGGCTGCCGCGCTAGCTAGCTTTTATGTCGTCTGCCCTTCCTACTTCGGCCTTGTTGGCCGCCGCTGCCGAGTTTGGCACCCCGCTCTACGTGTACCAGGCCGATACCATTCGGGCCCAGTACCACAAGCTCACGGCTGCATTCAGCAGCCATCCCACGCGGTTTTTCTACGCTTGTAAGGCGCTTACCAACGTCGCCATTCTCAAGATTCTCTTGGCGGAAGGCGCGGGCCTCGACTGCGTGAGCATCAACGAAGTGAAGCTGGGGCTACACGTTGGGTTTAAGCCCGAAAACATCCTCTTCACGCCCAATAGCGTGGCTTTCAGCGAATTGGTAGAAGCCAAGGATTTAGGCGTAAACCTCAACATCGATAACCTTTCGCTGCTCGAGCGCTTCGGGGCCACGTTTGGCGGCTCGTACCCGGTGTGCGTGCGCCTGAACCCGCACATTGAGGCGGGCGGCAACTACAAGATTTCGACCGGGCACATCGACAGCAAGTTTGGCATCAGCATTCACCAGCTGCGGCACCTCGAGCGGGTGGTGAAGGGCACCGGCCTGCACGTGCGCGGCCTGCACATGCACACGGGCTCCGAAATCAAAGATGTAAGCGTGTTTTTGCGGGTGCTGGAAGTGATTTTCGACGCCGCCGGCCGCTTCCCCAACCTGGAGTTTCTGGACTTGGGCTCGGGTTTTAAAGTGCCCTATAAGCCCGGCGACCCCGAAACCGACGTGGCCAGCCTGGGCCAGCAAGTAGCTGCCGCCTTCAAAGAGTTTGAAAAAGAGTACGGCCGGCCGCTCGAAGCCTGGTTCGAGCCCGGCAAGTATCTGGTGAGCGAGGCTGGCGTTTTACTGGTCGAGGTTTCGACCGTGAAGCACACCACGGCCACCGTGTTCGCGGGCGTAAACTCGGGCTTCAACCACCTGATTAGGCCCATGTTCTACGATTCGTACCACTACATTTCGAACCTCTCGCACCCCGATGGCCCCGAGCGCTTATACACGGTGGTGGGCAACATCTGCGAAACCGACACCTTTGCCTGGGACCGCCTGCTGCCTGAAGTGCGCGAAGGCGACGTGCTGGCCTTCCACAACGCCGGGGCCTACGGCTTCGAGATGAGCAGCTCGTTCAACTCGCGCCTGCGCCCGGCCGAAGTGCTGCTGGATGGCGACGAGGAACCGCGCCTTATTCGCCGCCGCCAGACGTTTGAGGATTTGCTGGCCGGGCAGGTTTAGGTATCAATGAGTGAATGAGTGAGTCGGTGAATGAGTGAATGTTCTAATAGCATTCACTCATTCACCGACTCACTCATTCACTCATTGCTTTAGCAGCCACCCTATTGCGTCCTCGTCGCGCTCGAAGTTGCGGTAGACGTGGCCGAGCTGGCTGCTGCTAAGTACCAGATTGGCCGTAGAAAGCCGGGCAAATACGTTGTGCGCCATCAGGATAGCGCCGTAGCGGTAGCCGTCTTGCTGCACAGCTTGGGGCAGCCATTCTTTCACCATCCAGCTTTCTTCGGTGGGCGTGAAGCCACTCATTTGCTGCTGGTTGACGAGCATTTTGTTCCAGCTTTGGCGGCGCATGGCCTGCCGGGCGTGCATGAGTAAGGCTCGAAACTGCACTTCTTCCCGAATGCCGGGGCTATAGTCGATGCGCACGTAGCCCTGGGGTTCTTCCCAGATGCAGCCAGCGCTGTTTTTGAAATAGATAGTGCGGGAGGCAGCGGGCATAGCGCGCAAAGCAGGAACCAGTACCTGCCCGGCCGAAATATGTCGGCGGATGGGGCGGCATGGAGCACCTTATATTAAACTCTGAATTGACAGCTGAGGTTAGCCTCGCTAGTCATTTACTTTGCCACCCATGAAAGCCCGCCGCAAACCCGCTGCTCTGCGCAAGCCCGACTACTTCCCCACCGACCAAGTGCTAACCGGCCTCAATGCCAACCGCCTACTGGCAATGGGCCGTGATTTCGAGCAGTTTCGCTTCGTAAACTGCGACCTGGGCGAGGCCGATTTGGCCGGGCTGCGCTTCGAAGACTGCTTGTTTGAGCGCTGCAATTTATCGACGGCCAAGCTCGGCGGCACGGCGCTGCAAAACGTGGCGTTTAACGACTGTAAGCTGCTGGGCGTGCAGTTTTCGGCCTGCCAGGACATGCTATTCGGGGTGCATTTCGACTTGTGCCACCTGCGCTACGCTTCCTTCGGTGGCAAGAAAATGGCGAACACGCGCTTTGTGCAATGCACCCTGGACGAAGCCGATTTTACCAACGCCGACCTGAGCGAGGCCGTTTTTCAGGGCTGCGACCTCACGCGCACGGGCTTCCACAACACGCAGCTCACCGGAGCCGACTTTACCACGGCCACTGGCTTCGGAATTGACCCCGAAAGCAATAATCTGACCGGCGCTCGCTTCGCGCTGAGCGGGCTGCCGGGGCTGCTCGATAAGTACGGTATTGTGGTGGAGTAAGTCTGCTAGGCAGGCCGGGGCCAAAAACTATCGGCCGAGGCAAGCTTATTTACCCCAAGTACCCGTAAAGGAGTACGTGCGCTTGTCATGGCAAGCGTAGCGCCAGACTTCTCCCCAATTTTCTTACATGACGCCCGCCGCCGCCAAGCCTTCGCTGCTCACCCCGTTTACTTACGCGCTGTTTAGGGCCATTTGGATAGCCTCGGTGGTGTCGAACGTGGGCACCTGGATGCAGAATGTGGCGGGCGTGTGGCTCGTAACCACGCTTACGACGTCGGTGTTGCTAGTGGCCCTCATGCAAACGGCGACCAGCCTGCCGGCCTTTCTGCTAAGTATGCCGGCCGGGGCCATCGGCGACCTCATCGACCGGCGCAAGCTGCTGCTGTGCACGCAAGGCTTTATGGCGGTGGTGGCGGTGGCGCTGGGCACGTTTACCCTTATAGGCGGCATCACGGCTCCCGAGGTGCTGGGTTTTACATTCTTGCTGGGCATGGGTGCAGCCCTGAATGGGCCTATCTGGCAGGCGGTGGCCACTGAGCTGGTGCCGCGCCCGGTGCTCCCCTTCGCCATCACCCTCAACGGGGTGAGCAACAATATTGCCCGCGCCATCGGGCCAGCGTTGGGCGGGCTGATTATTGCCTACTACTCGCCGGGCTACGTGTTTTTGCTGAATGGAATCTCCTTTATCGGCACCTGGGTGGTGGTGTATCGCTGGCAGCGCGAAAAGGAGCCCGCCATTGGTCCGGCCGAAAACTTTGCGGGGGCGCTACGGGCGGGGCTGCGCTACGTGCAATATTCACCGGCTATTTATGGAGTGCTGGCGCGCACGTTTGCGTTTTCGTTTGGGGCCAGCGCCATGTGGGCGCTGCTGAGTGTGGTGGTGGCGCGGCGGCTGCACCTCAGCTCGGGCACGTATGGCGTCATGCTGTCGTGGCTGGGAGCGGGGGCCATCACGGGGGCCTTCTTGATGGGCCGCGCCGGGCAGCAACTCTCCATGAACCAGCGGGTACTGCTAGGCACGCTGGGCTTTGTCATTACTAACCTAGCCCTGGCCCTGGTGCCGAGCGAGTACTGGCTGTTTCCGGTGATGTTCCTGTCGGGCACCTGCTGGCTGATTGTGATGACTAGCTTCAACACTACCGTGCAGCTGCACCTGCCCAAGTGGGTGCAGGCGCGGGTGGTGAGTATTTATATGCTAGTTTTTCAGGCGGGTATGAGTTTGGGCAGCGTGGTGTGGGGCGAGCTGGCCGACCGCATCAGCCTGCAAACGGCCCTGCTGGTGGCGGCCGGCTGGATGCTAGCCAGCCTGCTGCTGGCTTTTCCGTTCTCCATTCACCAGCCCGAGGGCCTCGACCTAGCCCCTGCCGAAAGCTGGACCGACCCCGCCGAAGCCGCTGATGCCGATACCATAGACCCCGAAGATGGCCCCGTGGTGGTGATGATAGCATACCGCGTGGCCGTGGCCGACCATCCTGCTTTCCGCGAGGCCGCCCGGCAGCTCACCCGGCTGCGCCTGCGCGATGGTGCCCTGCGCGCCGGAGTCTTTACTGATGTGGCTGACCCTACGCGCCTTACCGAATTTTTTTACGTAGCTACCTGGGGCGAGCACTTGCGCCAGCACCACCGCTTCACCCGCGACGACCAGCAGGTAGAAGCCCAGGTGCGGCAGTTTCACCAAGGCCCCGAGCCACCGCACGCCACGCACTTCCTGGCCTTCCCCAAAACGCCCAACGTGGAGGTACCCAGCCCGCCGCTGCAAATGGCCGAGAGCGTGCAGTAGCCTTTGTAAAACGGAGTGGTACTCCGTTTATCGTTTGGTGAACTCCCCGTACATGCAGAAACGGAGTGCTACTCTGTTTTACAGGTCGGCAACCTAGCTGGTAGCTTCGTAGTTAGTTTCTGCACCCTACTAACTCCCTCGCTCCCTTGCTCACTCTCCTTGTCGGCACCAGCCGCCCCCAGTCGCGCACCCGGCGCGTGGCCGATTTCTACGCCAGCCTGCTCGATGAACTAGGCGCGCCCTACCAGTTTCTGGACCTCACCGACCTACCCGCCGACCTACTCACCGAGGCGCTTTACCACAAAGCCGGCCGGCACGAGGAGTTCAACCGCCTCATCGCACCACTCAATAGCTCCGATAAAATCGTCATTTTCGCGCCCGAGTACAACTGTTCCATTCCCGGCGCGCTCAAAACGTTTATCGACGCCCTGCCCTACCCCGGCGGCCTACGGGGCAAAAAGGCTGCACTCGTGTCGCTGAGCTCGGGCAGCCAGGGTGGCTTACTGGCTTTGAGCCACTTAACCGATATCTTATTTTACCTCGGCACGGAGGTACTACCGCAGCGCGTGCGGCTGCCGAACATTAGTCAGCACCTGTCGGAAGGCGGTAAGCTGACCGACTCCTTTTTGCAGCAAGTACTGCGCGAGCAAGCCGAGGCGCTGCTGCGCTGGTAGCTAAGCGTGGCCAAACGTAGGCGAATTGGCGCATTTGGCGTGCATCTTTGCCCAGATGCTTACCTGGTAATTCGTGGTATCTTCATAGCTTGCTCAGCCACTATAGCTAGCTTAGCAGTAGTTAAGAACTGAACTTTCTGCTGCTTACATGTGTGTGAGGCAGGGGTTGTATATGGTGGCCGGGCAGTGAGCTACGGCTTTTGCTGAATTCTTACTTTACGTTTTTACGTTATGAAAAACCGTATCTCTATTGCGCTTTTGCTGCTGGCGGCCCCGCTAGCCCTGTTCAGCGGCTGTAAGAAAGACAGCGACTCGATGGCTACCACCGGCTCGGTCAATTTTACGGTTGCCAACATGGCTGGCGCCCAGCCTTTAGTGCTCAATACCACCACCGCTACTACCTCGACCGGCGAAACGTTCACCGTCAGCACCTTCGAGTACTATTTGTCGAATATCAAGTTCACCAAGAGCGACGGCACCACCTACAGCGCGCCCGACACCTACTATCTGGTAAACCAGGCTACGCCTAAGAGCATGAGCTTCAGCGTGCCCAGCGTGCCAGCCGGCGACTACACTGGGGTAAGCTTTATAGTAGGTGTCGATGCCCAGAAAACTGGCCTCACCGACCCTAGCACCTTCACCGGCGACCTCAACCAGGCCAACAATATGTACTGGACCTGGAATAGCGGCCACATTTTCCTAAAAATGGAAGGCACGCTCACCTCGACCAACCCCACCCAAGCGCTCGTGTGCCACGTCGGGGGCTATACCGCGCCTTACAACGCTATCGTGACGGCTGCGCCCAGCTTTGGCAGCAGCAAACTGACCGTGCGCGCCGACAAAGCCCCGACTATCGCCCTACAAGCCAACATCGTGAAGCTATTCGACGGTCCTAATCCCATCACGCTCAGCACTTTCACCGGGGCGCACATGCCCAGCGCGCCATCGGTACAGATAGCCCAGAACTACGCAGCTGGCATGTTCACGGTCACCCAAATCAGCGCCAACTAAGTACTTAGCCCGTGGCCGCGCCAACCCTGACCTCGTGGGCGCGCCAGCCGCTGGGCTGGCTGCTGCTGGCTGCCCTGGTGGCAGTGGGCAGCGCGGCGGTGGCTCACTGGCGGCGGCCTACCGTGGCAGCCGCGCTACTCGCGCCGCCTGCTAATTTCCCGGCCCCGATATACGAGGTTGCTAGTAACCAGCCCGATGCAGCCACTTTTGAGCTAGGCCGGATGCTGTTTTACGACCCGCGCCTGTCGAGCGATGGGCGGGTATCGTGCGGCAGCTGCCACCAGCAGCAGCGCGCCTTCACCGATGGGCAGGCGCTGGCGGTGGGTGTGGCGGGCCGCCGCAGCCTGCGCAATTCGCCGGCCCTGCAAAACCTGGCCTGGCACCGCAGCTTCATGGCCGATGGTGGCGTGCGCGGGCTGCCGCTTCAGGCGCTGGCCCCCCTTACCAGCGCCCAGGAGATGAATATGCCGCTGACCGACGCGCTGGCCAAGCTCAATGCCGACCCCGAGTATCGCCGCCGCTTTGCAGCCATTTACGGGCCGGGCAAGATTGATACCCCGCAGTTTTTGAAGGCATTAGCACAGTTTACCTCCGCGCTGACTTCGACCAACTCGCGCTACGACAAATACGTGCGCCATGAGCCGGGCGGCACGCTCACGGCAGTAGAACAACGCGGCCAGGCGCTGTTTCAGCAGAAATGCAGCAACTGCCACGCCACCGATTTATTCACTGACGAGTCGTTTCGCAACAATGGCCTGGATGCCAGCTTCCCGGTAGATTCGGGCCGTGCCCACATCACCTTAATGGCCGCTGATGCCGGTCGCTTCCGGGTGCCGAGCCTGCGCAACGTGGCCCACACCGCGCCCTACATGCACGATGGCCGCTTCCAAACGCTGCCCGAGGTGCTGGCCCACTACGCCCACGGCGTGCGCCCCTCGCGCACCCTCGACCCGCTACTGCGCCAGCCCGATGGTCGCCTCGGCATTGCCCTCACTGCCCAGCAACAGCGTGAGTTGATTGCCTTTCTACACACCCTGACCGATACCGAGCTGCTGACCAACCCGCGCTTTGCGCCGCCTAAGGCGCTTGCCGAAACCAACTAGCGCTGTGTACTGTTGGGCGCAAACTGGTTGTATATTTCGCCTTAGTTATTTAAATTTATCAGTATGGTGCGGCATTCTACTCGCTTCGGTTTTTACTTCTCGCTACTGGCCAGCGCACTGCTTAGCCTGAGCAGCTGCAAAGACAACAAGGAAGCCATCGACCCCGCGCCACCGGCTCCCACACCCTACACGCTCACGGTGCCAACGGGCTTTCCCGCGCCCGTTATCCCAGCCGATAACCCGCTCACCAATGAAGGCGTGGCGCTGGGCCGCATGCTATTCTACGAAAAAGCAATGTCGAGCACCGGCACCATGTCGTGCGGCTCGTGCCATCAGCAGAGCAAAGCGTTTACGGATGGCCTGACCACGGCGGTGGGCGTGAATGGCGCTACCAACCCCCGCGGCAGCATGTCGCTGGCCAACGTGATGTGGAGCACCACCCTCGCCTGGGACGGTGCTTTTTCGACCCTTGAGCTACAAGCCAAGCACCCCATCGAGAACACCACCGAGCTGCACCAATCGCTCACGGTGGGCGTGAGCAAGCTGCAAAACAGCGCTACTTACCCGCCGCTGTTTCTGGCCGCGTTTGGCACCCGCACCATCACCGAAGACTTGGTGCTCAAAGCGCTCACGCAATTTGAGCGCACGCTTATTTCGAGCAATTCGCGTTTTGATAAGTTTATGGCCACCCGCCAAGGCTTCACTGCTGATGAAAAAGCAGGTCTTGTGCTCTATCAAACGCACATTTCGCCAGGGGTAGTGCGTGGGGCCGAGTGCTTTCACTGCCACACGCTGCCACTCATGTCGTCGAACTATGCCGCGCAGTTCTTCAACAACGGCCTTGACCTCACCTTTAGCGACCCCGGTCGGGGTGGCGTAACGGGCCTGCCCGCCGACCAGGGCAAGTTTGTAGCGCCCACATTGCGCAACATTGCCCTCACTGCACCCTACATGCACGACGGCCGCTTCACCACCTTGGAGCAGGTACTCGACCACTACTCCGACCACGTGCAGATGAACAGCCCCGGCCTTGACGTAATGCTGGTCACGGGCATCAACGACCCGATTTTCAACCCCACTCACATGGGCCTCACCTCTACCGAGAAGCGCCAGGTAATTGCCTTCCTCAAAACGCTGACCGATTCTACCTTCGTCAACGATAAGCGATTCTCTAACCCGTTTTAGGTGGTGTAGGACACCAATAAAAAAGGTCATGCAATACTGCATGGCCTTTTTTATTAGTGCCATCTCCCGGCAGTTATAGGGCAGTTTGCAGAGGGCAAGCTGGCAACGCTGCTTATGAACTGCCGAGCCTACACAACTGCGGGCTGTATTTTGCGGATTCATTTGCCGCCATGCTTCCTCAGCCCACGCCCCCTACTGCCCTTCGCTACCAGCCCGAGCTAATGGGTATGCGAGCAGTAGCCGTGAGCCTAGTAGCCCTCGCCCACTGGACGCTCGCCAATTTTCCGCTGGGCGAGGTGGGCCGCCTGCCGTTGTTTGTGCTCAGCGGCTATCTCATTTCGGGCATTATTTGGAAGAATAATATCTATTGGGGTGGCTCTAAGGGCTGGGGACGGCGACTGGGTATTTTCTATACCCGGCGCTTTCTGCGCATCATTCCGCCCTACTACGCGGCCTTGGCGCTAGGGGCGCTGCTGCCACTGGCTACTCTGCACCAGTATCCCGGCTGGTTTCTCCTGCCGGCATCCAACCTGCTGTGCTACCAGCTGCGCCACTGGCCTGAGGGCGTGGGCCACTACTGGTCGATGGCCGTGGAAGAACAGTTTTATCTGCTGTGGCCGTTGCTGCTGGGTTTCATCAAGCGTCGGGCCGGCTGGCTGTGGCTACTAGTTGTATTCTCCGTAGCATACAGAGCCTACAGCGTTTATTATCAGGTGCCCGAAACACCGGTTTTTGCCACTGTGATGCTGCCCGCCAGCCTCGATTTATTTGCGCTAGGGGCGCTGTTGCGCCTGCATACGGCCGCCACCCGTAGCCAGCCCGCTCCCGCCGCGCCGTGGCCGGGCTGGCCGGCATTGGCCACCTGGGCAGCTTGGTCGCTGGTGTGGCTGGGCACCCGGCAGTCGCTACAGGCCGAGCAAATTTGGATTATCGTATATCCCATTTTGGGCGCAATAGCTGGGTATTTCACCCTACGCTGGCTGATGCGCTCGCCGCCACAGGCACGCTGGCTGGCGCACTCCTGGGCCCAGTGGCTGGGGCAGCGTAGTTACGGGCTCTACCTCTACCACCTCATGCTGCCGGTATTTTACCAACGCTTGGTGTACCACTTCTTACCCGCCGCCTCACCGTGGCGGCATTGGTGGCTCGGGCCGCTGCCCACGGTACTGGTGCTCACACCGCTGGCGTTGGCACTGTGTACTATTTCCTGGAATTGGCTCGAAGCGCCGCTCGAAAAGCTAAAAACCCGCTTCGTGTACAACGCCCCACCAAGCGTGCCGCTGCCCGTGCAGCCCTGAATGCACCGTATCTACTTCTTCGCAAGGAACCTCACCCCCGGCCCCTCTCCAAAAGAGAGAGGAGCTTGGCTAATTTCTAACGATAACTTATGGCTGCTTACGGCTGGCTCCCCTCTTTTTTGGAGAGGGGCTGGGGGTGAGGTTCCCACGGAAGAAGGGCATAATGAAAGAAAAAAATGCCCGTCTGAGATTACTCAGACGGGCATTTCCACATTCTCAGCAGTGCTGAATTAATCTACATTATCGTGCAAGAACCGGTTATCCCCCAGCAACTCATTGTCATCCGACAGGTTGAACCGTGAGATGTTCTGCGCGTTGCTCGGCGTCACGGGCTCCAGCTTCTGGCCGCGCCGCAGGTAAGCGGGCGTGTCAAGGTGGGCTGTAGCTTCCGGCGACAAGCCTTGGGTTGAAGTGGTTTGCTGCAAGCGGTTGCGGCGCTCCAAGGCCTGGGCTTCGAGCGCGGCCGGCCGGGGGCGTGGCAACGGCTGCACGTTGGGAGCAGTTGTATTGTTGGTTATCAACATCGGCTCGCCGGGCGTACCGATGGGTACGCCAGTCAACGGCGCGTGTGTGTTGGGCACATTCGGGCCATTTAGGTCAAAAGTCACGCGAGCCGGCTCGGGCGTAGTTGTGAAGCTGGGCACTACTGATGCAGCAGTCGTAGCAGTAGACCGCTCTTTATCGGCCATCGCTGCCTGAGGGGTAGCGGCTACCGGCTCGGGTGCACCCTCAAGTGTCACCGCGCTGGTCCGGGCATTAATGGTATGCGCTTCGCGGGCAAAGCCCGTAGCAATTACCGTCACACGAATGCTCTGGCCCAACGTATCATCAATGCCGTGGCCGAAAATCATCTCTGCATCTTCCCCAGCCTTGCCTTGGATATACTCGGTGATTTCCGAAAGCTCGTCCATTTCCAGCTCGGCCTGGTCGCCCGACATGATGCTGAGCAGAATCCGCTGCGCGCCTTTAATGTCGGTGTTGTTGAGCAGCGGCGAGTTCAGCGCCTCCTCAGCCGCCCGCTTCGCGCGGTTCTCCCCCTCCGTGATGGAGCTGCCCATTACGGCCGCGCCCGAGTCCTTCATCACCGTTTTCACGTCTTCGAAGTCCACGTTCACATCGCTGGTCACCGTGATGATTTCGGCAATCGACTTGGCGGCCGTGGTCAGCACCGTATCGGCTTTGGCAAAGGCTAGGCCCATCGTCAGGTTGCCGTACAGTTGGCGTAACTTATCGTTGAGAATCACCAGCACCGTATCGCAGTGCTCACTCAGTTCCTTGATGCCCTGCTCGGCCTGCTCGCGCTTCTTCTTGCCTTCAAATAGGAACGGAGCTGTCACGATGCCTACCGTCAGGATGTTCAGCTCCTGCGCCACTTGCGCAATCACGGGCGCTGCGCCCGTGCCCGTACCGCCGCCCATACCCGCTGTGATAAACAGCATTTTGGTGCCGTTGCTCAGCAGCTCGCGGATTTGCTCGCGCGATTCCATAGCCGCTTGGCGGCCGCGCTCAGGCTTGGCGCCCGCGCCGAGGCCTTCGGTCAGGTCGATGCCAATTTGCAGCTTATTGGGCACGCTGGAGCTTTCCAGCGCTTGGCGGTCAGTATTGCAGATAATAAACTCCACGTCCTTGATGCCCTGCTTATGCATGTGCTTCACGGCGTTGGAGCCCCCGCCCCCTACCCCAATCACCTTAATGATGGAGCGGCTCTGGGAAGGTATATCGAAAGTGAAATTCATAATTTCAATGAGTGAGTGAGTGATTGAGTGAATGAGTGAATGGGAAAACAGGTCGCTTAAAACCCACTCACTCATTCACTCATCCACTCATTCACCCATTGATTAATATTGTTTGTCGTCGAAATCGTCAATCAGGATGCCCTTCAACTTGCGCGTGATATCACCCAAGTACGAGCCGAACTTGCTGGGGCCTTTCGGAGCCTTGGGCTCTTCGGGGGCAGCCGGCGCGGGCGTAGCAGCCGCTGGGGCAGGCGTAGGCGTGAAGCTCGGAATAACTGGCGCGGCCACCGGAGCCGGGGCGGCCGGCGCAGGGTGGTAGCTGTAGCTGCTCAGTTCCTCTTCGCCGTAGCCGGGGCGGGCATTGTTGCGCTCGTCCTGGGCCTGGTAGCCAGCCAGCACGAGGCCTACGCCGGTAGCGTGCATTGGCGATTTCACGCTTTCAATCTTGCTCTTGCCCAAGTGTTGGTTGGGATAGCCGATGCGCGTATCGAGGCCGGTGAGGTATTCGGTCAGCTGCTCCAGGTTCTGAAGCTGCGAGCCGCCACCCGTCAGCACGATGCCGGCCGAGAGGTGCTCGTGCAGGCCCATGCGGTAGATTTCGGCATACACCAGCTCGATAATTTCCGACATGCGAGCCTCGATGATGTACGCCAAATTTTTGAGCGACACCTCCTTGGGCGGACGATTCGGCAAGCCGGGAATGCTAACGATTTCGTAATCGCTGGCTTCTTCGGCAATTGCTTTGCCAAATTTCACCTTCAGCTGCTCTGCCTGGTTAGGCGTCACGTTGCAGCCCTGCTTGATATCCTGGGTGATGATATTACCCCCAAACGGCAGCACCGCCGCGTGGCGAATAATGCCGTCTTTGAACACTGCCAAGTCGGTAGTGCCGCCGCCGATATCTACCAGCGCCACGCCGGCTTCCTTCTCCTCATCGCTCAGCACCGACACGCTCGACGCCAGTGGCTCCAGAATGAGGTCGGAAATTGCGAGGCCCGCCTTGGTCACGCATTTGTTGATGTTGTTGATAGCCGAGCTTTGCGCAGTGATAATGTGGAAGTTGCCTTCCAGACGCACGCCAGCCATACCCACTGGGTCCGTCACGCCGCCCTCAAAATCGACTTTGTAGTCCTGGGGCATTACGTGGATAATCTGCGAGCCGGGCGGCGTTACCAAACGGTACATGTCGGCCGTGAGGCGGTTCACGTCGTCTTGGGTAATCTCGTTGTCGCCACTGGGGCGCGTGATGGAGCCGTTATGTTGCAGCGACTTGATGTGCTGCCCCGCAATGCCCACGTTCACCACGCCAATGTCGATGCCCGACTGTTCTTCAGCCTGCCGGATGGCGCGCTTAATGGCCTCTACCGTTTTGTCGATATTGAGCACAATGCCGCGCTGCACACCGTCGGAAACAGCCGTGCCCATGCCCATGATTTCGAGTTTGCCATACTCGTTTTTCCGCCCCACTAAGGCGCAAATTTTAGTGGTACCAATGTCGAGGCCGACGACGATTTTATCTTGTTGCATGAGCGTGGGGCGAGCGTGAAAGAGCGGAGGCTAAGTTAGTTAGCTAAGATAGCGAAAATTAGAGACTTAATTAACAATCACTTGTCATTCACAAATGATTTGATTTTGGTATTCCACGTTTACGCGGTGGTAGGTATCCCACCCTAAAACAGAAGGAATTTGACGGTAAAATACCATCAATTTGGCGAATTTTTCTGAAATATCTTCCGGCGGACCAAACTCAATTCGCTGGTCGCCCACCTGCTGGGTAAAGCTGAGCTTACCACCCGGCTCGACGAACACTTCGGCCACCTGGGCGCGCCAAAACGGGTGTTCGTCTACGTAACGCAAGAAATCAAGATACCCGCGAGCGGTGCTATCCTGAAAAAAAGCCGCTGACAAGGCCCCGCCGCCCGCCCGGCTCACCGTGGCCACGCGCGCCGTATAGAGCGGCGACAGCGGCAGGCGCTTGCCCTCGGCATCGACGTAGCTATCGAGGCGGTCGTCGGCGTGTACGAGGCGGGCAATGGGGTGGTTTTGGTGAATGTCGGCGTGCAGGTTACCAGCCAGGTCGCGGTACACTTGCGCATCGCGCACAAAGGGGTGCGCTTTGAGGCGGGTTTCGAGCACGCGCAGGCGGTCGCCTTCGGGCACAGTGCCAATTACAGGCTCTTTGCCGCCATCGGTGAGCAGGGCCGTGACGCCGCGCTCGCTGATGAAATAATTATCCGACTCGTTGGCCACGTTCACCACGATTTCCGTCACCGGCCGGTGCGCCTGCCGGAATGCCGCGAACGCGCCGATGCCTAGCAAGCCCAGCAGGCAAACCAGCGCGACGATTAAATTGCGGACGGATTTTTCCATGAGAAAAAATGTAGCGTAAGCTGTAGCTTGCGAGTGCTAAGACGGAGTTAAAATAGCTTTCAGTTTCGGCACCAGCGTATCGATATCGCCCGCGCCCACAGTGGCCAAAACGGCAAAATTAGCGTCGTTTTGGGCGTTTCGTAGTACGTCCTCTTTGGTTTGAATGGATTTGAGCGGCGCGGTGATGCGGTCGAGCAGCATGGCCGACGTGACGCCGGGCAGTGGTAATTCGCGAGCCGGATAGATATCCAGCAGCACCACTTCGTCGGCCAGACTCAGGCTTTGGGAGAAGCCTTCTGCAAAATCGCGGGTGCGTGTGAACAAATGCGGCTGAAATATAACACGCAGCTGCTTAGCAGGATACAACGCCCGTAACGAACGCAGAAAAGCCTCAATTTCGCGAGGATGATGCGCGTAGTCGTCCACATACACCTTCTCCGCATTCGTGACAATAAACTCGAACCGACGCTTCACGCCCCGATAAGCAGCCACCGCCTCACGCAAGGCTTTTTCGGCCACGCCATACAATTGCGCTACGGCCGTTGCGGCCAACATATTTTCCACATTGTGGAAGCCCGGTACAGCCAATTCCAACCCCGCTATTACACCCTCGGGACTGTGCAAATCGAATTGAAATTTGTGGCCTTCGGGCGTAATAGTTGAGGCAAATAAATCGGGGCCTTGCGCGGCGGTCAGGCCGTAGCGCAGCACCCGCGTGCCAGCCGGCGCAGCGGCGGCCACGCGAGCATCGGCGGTGTGGTTGAGCAGCAGCGTGCCGCCCGGCTTAATCTGGGCTACAAACTGGCAAAACGACTCTACCAGTGCTTCTTTCGTGCCATAAATATCGAGGTGGTCGGCGTCGGTGCTGGTCACGATGGCTACATCAGGATGCAGCGTCAGGAAGCTGCGGTCGTACTCATCGGCCTCCACTACCACGGGCGATTCGGGGCTTTTCGGCAGCAATAAATTACTGCCTAAATTCACCGAGATACCGCCCAAAAATGCGCCCGAATCCAGCCCTGCGTGGTGCAGCAAATGCGCCACCATGCTGCTGGTCGTAGTCTTGCCGTGGGTGCCCGCCACTGCAATGGTTGGCCGGCCTTCCGTGAGCACACCTAACACCTGGCTGCGCTTGCGAATGTCGTAGCCCTGCGCCCGCAGCCACGCCCACTCGCGGCTATCGGCCGGAATGGCGGGCGTAAGTATTACCAACGTTTTGGCTGGGTTTTCTTTGATTTCCGCCGGAATATTCTCTACCTCATCCACATAATGCACGGCGATTCCCTCCGCTTGTAGCGCTAGAGTTAACGGCGTTTCGGTCTTATCATAGCCACTGACGCTGTGGCCATTGGTTTTGAACCAACGTGCCAGCGCCGACATGCCGATGCCGCCGATACCGAGGAAAAATATGTAGGGAAATTGCTGCATTATAATTGGTAATTTCTACGTCCTGTCATGCTGAGCGGAGCGCAGCGTAGTCGAAGCATCTTGGCTGGGGTACTAGTTGCCTGACGTTAGCAACGAAGCGGCCAAGATGCTTCGGCTCCGCTTTGCTGCGCTCAGCATGACGAGAGTTACTTTTTTAACAGGCTAAATAATTCATCCACAATTGTTGTGGTAGCATTGGGTCGGCCCAGTTCACGTACTCGCTCACTGAGTTGCTGCTGGCGGTCGGGGTCGGCGAGCAGACGCAGAGTTTCGTCGTAGAGGCGCTCGGCGGCGTGCTCGTCAGTGATGAGCACGGCCGCGCCTTTGCTTACCAGCGCCAGAGCGTTTTTGGTTTGGTGGTCTTCGGCCACATTGGGCGAGGGCACCAGCACGGCCGCCTTACCCGTGAGGCAAAGCTCTGATACCGAGAGTGCCCCGGCGCGGCTGATTACTACATCGGCTGCCGCGTAGGCCAAGTCCATGCGCTGAATAAATTCTAGCGCATGCAGGTGGTCGGCGGTATAGTTAGCAGCTTGCTGCTGGGCTTCGGGATAATATAATTTACCCGTTTGCCAGAGTAATTGCACGCCCGCTTCGCGCAGGCGCGACAAGGCCGCCGCAGTAGCTAGATTAAGAGTGCGCGCCCCGAGGCTGCCACCGATTACGAGCAACGTTTTCTTGTTCGGGTCGAGGTCAAAAAACTGCTGCGCTTCGGCCCTATTGCCCGTGGTAATTTCGGTACGTACCGGATTGCCGGTTAATACCAATCTATCGGCCGGGAAAAACTTCTCCATGCCGTCGTAGGCCACGCATATTTTATTGACACGGCGCGCCAATAATTTATTCACCAAGCCGGCATAAGAATTTTGCTCCTGGATAAGGCTCGGAATACCGCGCGACGTAGCCGCGAGCAGCACTGGAGCCGAGGCGTAGCCGCCCACGCCCACCACCGCATCAGGCCGGAATTGCTCGACCAACTTGCCGGCCTTACGCACCGACCGAAATACTCGCACTGGAAACATTAAATTTTGCGGTGTCAGGCGGCGCTGCAACCCACTGATATCCAATCCTACTATCTCGTAGCCAGCCTCGGGCACGCGTGTCATCTCCATACGGCCGCTGGCTCCTACGAAGAGGATTTCGGCGGTTGGTTCGCGGCGGCGAATTTCATTGGCAATGGCTACGGCCGGAAAAATATGCCCGCCCGTGCCGCCGCCGGAGATGATGAATTTCATAGTTTTTGCGCTGTTAGCTAATAGCTTTTTTATACGATTTCAACCCTGTAAAAGCTACTAGCCAACGCTACTAGCTGAAAGCTAAAGTTTAGGCATACGCTGCCCGTTTGCTGGGAATACGAGGCGTGTCGGCGGGCTCACCCACCATGGGGCGCAGCTCGCGCTCGCCCCGGCTTACGGCCAAGATGATACCGATACTCAAGCCAGTGAAAATGAGTGAAGTACCGCCCATGCTAAGCAGGGGTAGCGGAAGGCCCGTTACCGGCCCCAAGCCTACGGCCACGCCCATATTTACCATTGCCTGCAAAACCAAGCTGAAACTCAATCCGGCCGATAATAAACCGCCGAATGCGCCGTGGCTGTTCATTACGGTTTTAAGCCCGCGATACAAAAAAGCGAGGTAGAGAAACAGCACGAACAGGCCGCCAATCATGCCATATTCCTCAATAATAATGGCATAGATAAAGTCGGAATACGGGTGTGGCATAATATTACGCTCCGTGCTTTTACCGGGCCCTTTGCCGCTCACGCCGCCCGTAGCAATGGCAATAAATGAATGCTCCAGTTGAAACTGCGGCTTTTTCTTGGCATCGGTAAAGT
>CAXUKA010000108.1:0-16939 GCA_964251335.1 uncultured Hymenobacter sp. | reverse complement strand
GCCTTGCTACCCGCGCACACGGCACTCACCGAGCTCGCGCGTGCCCCCCCACCATCGGTATTCAAGCTGCCACTCACGTCACTGCTGCCCTGGTTGGCCGTAAGCGCGTCGAGGTCGCCGTCCCCGTCAATATCGCCCAGCGTCAGGTATACCGGCGTATTGCCCACTGCCAACGTGCGGGCATTGGTGAAGATACCCGTGTTGGAGCCGCTATTATCACCCCCATTCAGCCGCACCGTCATGGAGCCGTTGAAAATGGCGTTAATTGTCATCAGGTCCAGGTCACCATCGGCATCCACGTCGCCCAGCAGGGCACGCGCCGGTGGGCTACCGATTACCACGTCCGGGCCAGCCGAAAATACCCCCGGGTTGGCACCGGTGGCATCCCCACCATTTAGCTGCACCTTCACGGCGGTCGCACTGGCGTGGGTATTGCCTATCACCAAGTCCAAGTCCCCATCGCCATCGATGTCACCTAGCGCCAGGCTGCTAGGAGCGTAGCCCAAAGACAAGCTTTGCAGCGTTGTAAAATCACCGGTATTCGAGCCGGTAGCATCGCCGCCGTTCAGGCGCACATGTACGTTGCCATCATCACTGTTCGCTACTAGCAGGTCGAGGTCGCCGTCATTATCCACGTCGCCTAGCACAATGCCCGCCGGCGTGCGGCCAGTATAGATGTGGGCCGTGCGGGTCAGGCCGCCACTACCATCGTTGCGAAATACGGACATGTAGTAGATGTAGCGGTCCGACGTTATTACATCCAAATCGCCGTCCCCATCGATATCACCCAATGTCAGGTGCAGCGGTCCGCTGTTGATAATCGTATTGGAGCCGCCTGAGAAAATGCCTGTGTTGGAGCCACTGGCATCGCCACCGTTCAGGCGCACGTTCAGCATGCCGTCGGTAATACCCTCGCAGGCCGTGAGTAAGTCGAGGTCGCCATCATTGTCCATATCGCCTAGCAGCACCTCACCCGGCTTTGCCGAAACGAGCACATCCTGCGAACCGCTGAAAATGCCGGTGTTCGAGCCGCTGGCATTCCCCCCATTCAGGCGCACGTTCACTTTGCTGTTGCCGTTGATATCATAGAGCGCAGTAGCCACTACTATATCGAGGTCGCCATCACCGTCCACATCGCCGGTAGCCAGGCTGCTCGGCGCGCTACTCGTGCCAGCACTTGTTCCCGGCCGGAAGAAGCCGCGTCCGACTCCGCCCGTCGCCGTAGTAAACTGATACACGTGAGGTGTCGCCAGGCTATTGGTGCTGCTGTGTACGGCTGTGGTGAGGGTAGCCGCTACCGTTTCGCCCGGCCGAAAGGGATTGACTGGCACAAAGCTGAGCACTGTGCCGCTCACACTGGCCGAGCCCGCCAGCCGGCCACCCCGCTGATTGCTAAACACCCGCAATGCCCCGCGTGAGGTGGCATCATTGCTCAAGGCTTGCGAGAAAGCAACTGTTACGCCCCCACCTACCGGGGCGTTGCGCTGGTTGCGGCCAGGCACCAACCCCGTAATGCGAAACGCGGCTCCCGTGACGGTAAAGCTGGCACTGCTGCTAACCGTGCCGGTGGGGGCCGTCACGGTAATGGGGCCGGTGGTAGCGCCCAGGGGCACCGTCACGGTAATGCTAGTGGCTGATACCACGGTATAATTAGGGGCCGTTACCCCGTTGAAGGTGATAGCTGTGGTGCCCGTAAAGCCCGTGCCAGTGAGCGTAACTACTGTGCCTACCGGCCCACTGACAGGGCTGAAGGCGGTGAGCGTAGGAGGTACCACGGGCGCCGCCCCTAGTTGGTTGAGACGCACGCTGATGGTGTTGGCATCGTAGCTGTTTACCGCTACTACATCCAAGTCATTGTCCCCATCCAGGTCACCGACAGCCATAGCGGCCACCCGGCCCGTCACGCTGAAGTCATTGCTGGAATTGAAACCGGTGAAGGAACCACTGTTCACCTGGTTGTTGAAGCGCACGCTTACCGTTTTGTCAGCGTAGTTGGCCGCCACAATATCCAAGTCTCCGTCGGCATCCATGTCGGCCAGCGTTAGGCTGGAAGCCTGGGTGCTGGCATACGTACCTGCTAGGCTAGGGCTAAAAGTCGCGTTACCACTGTTCAACAGCACGTTACTGCTACCTGTGTTCGTAACAATATCCAAGTCCCCGTCACTATCTACGTCGCCTAGCGCCACCTGCGAAGCAGCATTGCCGAGCGTAAGCGTGCCGTTGGCGGGCACCGTAAAAGTGCCGTTACCCGTATTCAGCCGTACGCTCAGGGTGCTGGTGCTGCGGCCAGTGGCTACCAGGTCCAAGTCACCGTCGCTATCCAGGTCGCCCAACGCCACGAAGCCCGGTGGCGTCAGGCCCGAAATATCCGGGGTGGTGGCCGATGCTACGTAGTGCCCGCTGTTAACGCCATCATTCAATAGGACGTTGATGCTGCTATTGCCATCGTTCGGCACTAGTATATCCAGGTCGCCATCGCCGTCAATGTCGCCCAGCGTCAGGCTCAGCGGCGTGCGGCTTACGGGCACTTCCGGGGCGATAGCTGGTGCCACGAAATTACCGGTGTTCAGCCCGCTATTCAAGCGCACGCTCACACTACCTGGGAATCCGAAGTTAGCATTTAAAGCTAATAAGTCCAGGTCCCCATCACCATCTACATCGGCCAGCCGCACCACTTGCGGATTAGTGCCTACGGTAGGTTCCGGATTCACTGCCGGCACCACAAATATGCCGCTATTGAGCCCACTATTCAAGCGCACGCTCACCGAATTGGCATTGATGTTAGCTGTTACTACATCTAGGTCTCCGTCGTTATCAATATCGCCTAAAGCCACCCCATACGGCGTGTTGCCCACCGCCACCTCGGGCGTACTGACGGGTGGTAACAACTGGCCGCGCCCGCTGCCACCTACCGCAGTTGTGAACTGGAACACGCGCGCAACCGCCAGGTTTTGACCGCTGGCGTTTTGCAGCGCAGTTGTGAGCGTAGCCTGCACCGTTTCGCCAGGCAGCCAGTTATAGGCAGCAGGTGTAAACGTCAGCGTATTACCTAGCGTCGTAAGCCCGCCACTGCGCTGGCCCCCGCGTACCGTACTGTACACATGCAACGCGGCCGTCGTTGCTGCACTCGGCGGCTGGCTCAACGTAATAGTAATTGGGCTATTAACCGGTGCGTTAGCCTTATTAACGTTTGGTGAAATTGCCGTAATGGTCGGCTGGGCGTGCGCCTCAATGGTCAGCAGCCCCAGCATTCCACCTAAGAAAGACCCAGTAACAAGTAGCCGTAATAGCATAAATAATAGATTAAAAGGTAGTTATCTACTAATAAGCAGCTTAACTAGCTATTCAGTAAGTAATATTACGTTTAGCCCTCATTAGTTATTCACTTGAAAGCGTTTCGGTTGGCTTAATGGCAGGAAACAGGCCAGGCTAGCTGCCGAATAGGTGCCAGGAGATTCTTAAACCACCTATTTTCACCTAGCCACTTCTTCTCACCCAGTTTTAGTGTACCTACTCTATTACCAAACGGTGCGTGGCTGTACCTCCATCGGAAGCCTGTACGCGTAGCAGATAAATGCCTGTTTGCAAAGTGGCTGCAGTCAGTGCGACTGTTAAGCTGCCATCAGCAGCTAGCGGAAGCCGTGAGGCCTGATACACGTGCTGCCCTACCATATTCAAAATGGTGACATCAATGGTGTGCGCAGTAGTAAAGTGAGCGGGCACTTCTACCGTAAAATGACCTGCTGGTGAAGGGGTAGGGTAAAGAGCGATGGCAGCGGCTCCGGTGAGCGAGCGAGCAGCTAACACGGGTGCACCTACCCTGGCTACGAAGCCTTCGGAACCGAAGGTATTGATAGTTGACAATGGAAATGCACCAAAAGTAGGGCTTTGGCTGAAGGAGCCTCCCACGTAGAGGTTTGTCCCCGCTGCCGCAATTCCAGTGACTAAGCTATTGCCTAGCCCGCCGCTTCCAATTACCCACTGCCATGCTCCCGTACTGTTATTGATTCGAGCAGCCCACGTTTGGTCGCCACCACTATTAGTTAAGGAGAATGGGCCAAATTTATTGCTGCCGCCCGCCGTGCCCGTGGCATACCAATTACCTTGACTATCAGTTCCTATATCAACGGTGCGAGCTGTCCCATTCGCGGTGGTCGTGCTAGTAGCAACCCATTGCCAACTGCCCCAGCGATTCAGGCTGGCGATAACTGCGCCCGAAGTCGTATTGCTTGAAAGGGTATACGGCCCAAAAGAGGCCTGCGTGACTGTGCCGCCCCATGTGAGCAGGCGCCCATTGGGGGTTACCGCCACTTTGGGTGTTTCGCCACCCAGATAGAATGGTCCCCCTCGCACCGCCCATTGCCAATGGTGGGTACTGTCAAGTTTGGCCACAAACCCATCACTCGTGCCCAAACTGCTGGGGGTTAGAACGGTGGTGCCAAACCGTGTGGTGGTGCCCCCAACATTACTAAACCGGCCACTGGCGTAGACATTTCCTCGGCTGTCTACTGCCAAGCTAGTGGCTTCTTCAAAGCCGTTTCCACCCCCACTCGCTGCCCCCAGCCACTGCCCACTGGGGTTTAGCCACGCCACAAAGATGTTGCTATCGTTGAGGGGGGCCGTGAGGGTGGTAGTACCGAAGGTGAGCGTGCTGCCGGCAAAAGCGCCCGCTACATAGATATTGCCCGTGCCATCTAGCGCGGGCCGCCCGCAGTTACCCGAACGGACTACCCATTGCCATTGTCCGTTACTGCTTAGGCGGGCGACAAACCCGTTATTAACCCCGTTGCTACTAGCAAGTACTACTGTACCAAAGTTTGTCGGGCCGACAGCTAAGCCCGTTACATAAATATTTTGCCCGCTGGCATCGACAGCCAATCCAATTCCTTTGGTCTGCCCACTAGTTCCACCCGCCCGTACAGCCCAGTCCCACTGGCCACTAGCTGTAAGTTTAGCGACGAATAAATCCGGGTTGGCCTGATACCCGGAACTAGGTTGACTAGCCGTGAGCTGGTGCGTGCCAAAATTGACTACGTCTTGGAAAGTGCCTGTTACATACGAATTGCCCTGTGCATCGGTAGCGATTTGAGCAATGTAAACCGTGGCGAAATTAAGGCGAGTTGTTGACGTGGCCCAATCCCACTGCTGGGCCTGCACGGTAGTGCTATGTACTAAAAGAAAAGTTAATAGTACTATTAACTTCTTATACCGTAGTTGTTTTTTCATTTGGCAGGTTTCACTATCAGTGAAATAGTTATTGAGCAGCACTCATGCTGTAAAATCACCTAAAAATATAGCTAGTTTAGATTAGAGGCTATGAGCAGAAGGTGGTCCCAAAAGATGCGCGCCATACTGACATTGCTCTCTCACTCCATTGGATAGGCTAAAAAGGCAGTTTTTAGCGGGTCAGAGGAAATGGGTTCAGCAGATGCTGGAACTGAACTAACCTTTCTGCGCCCCTGCTGCCTCTTACTGAGTTGCCATTCTATTGCTGGCACTACGGCAGCGCGTTCACTCAAACGACCGTGGCTGTTGCAGAACTCGCTGGCTGGCTCGGCAACGGCCCAAACTAGCTGCCAAACACGAGTAAAAAGCCTATTTACTAGCCTTCTTAGCCCGGTTCGATTTGTCGAGCCATCCTGTAAAGGTGTCGCGCCGAGTTCTGCAACAGCCACGTCCGTATAAATGAACAATCTGCCTGACTACCCAAGAGCTAGCAAATTATGCGGAAAACAGGCTGATTTGGTACAGATAACTTGTTCAGCAATCAAAGTATAGTTAACCCAACAAACGTGACGGTAAAACTGGACTTTGACGGTAAAAGCAACCACGTGACAAAGCTAAGGGCTTGGCTTCTACGTGAGAGTACCTCGCTAATTCTAGAGAAGTGAAATTGCCAGCCGGTTCGCCAATTAACTTTTGGACTAAACTTTTAACCAAGGCCATAGATGGCAACTCGCATCCCTAAAAGTACTTAGTTAAGCGCTAGGCCGTAGAGGAGAACAATAACTTATGGCATCAATATATTGATTGCAAGCCACTTAAAGTGCTGTTTTGATTTGCCATCGTATGCAACCCTTCTCTTGGCTAGAAGGCTCAACTATACAATTTACTTTACTTGCATTACCCTATGCCTCAAGCCCTTACTCCTCCTACCTGTTTGATGCTTTTACTGAGCAGCGCGACGCTATTTCTTGCTGGTTGCACCCGTGCGTACAAGTGTGCTGACCCACAAATTCAGCCAACACTCATTGGCTTTAACGCTACTGATATTGATACGGTGGTACTAAGAAAATTTAAGCCAAATGACAACTACCAAAGCCTGCTTGACTCAATAGTTGTCACAAGAGGTCGAGACTGGGCATACCAGGTATCCCACGATACTACCGCGCTCTACGCCATCGATGACCAACAGGCTATTAAAACTGGCTACGACTGGAAAATTTTCATCCCAGCCACGCGCAAAACTATCGCCCTCTCCACCATTAGCAGCGAAAGCAAAACGGTCGATTGCGGGTGGGGGCTCTTTAGCATGGATAAGTTTGGCTGTGCGTGCGCGAATACTATTTTCTCTGTAAAGCAGGACAACCAAACTGTTAGCTTTTCAAGCCAGTTCTACCAAATTTTTATTCGGAAGTAAATACTGAGCCCGCCGTACGCTTACCGACAGGAGATTTTGCCCTCCAAAAAATGCCCTGAAAAAACCGCGTTTCCGGCCCGCGAGCACCTTGGCTTGCTCTCCACGAAACGGTCGACTGATAGCGGAGACTAAAAAGACCTCTTCTAAGCGTGCGTCCAGAAAACTTGTTACGGTTCTCAAATGAGCCTCTTCCAACGTTGAAGCAACAGCCTACTCATATTGCTCAAGCTCATGAAGCAAGTGAGCTTTCATTCCCCTTGCTTCTACCACAATACTCTGTAGGCTGTCTTTAGGAAAGGCTGCTAGTTGAATACCTTCTTTTTGCAACTCTTCAAGCCATATTAGGAACTCATCTACAGGCATTTCTTCTACGCGATAAGATTCCCATTCACCAGTTAAGAGTAGCTCAGCAAATTCCTTTTCGGGCCACACTGGAATTGATTTTGACTGTTCTTCATCTCCTTCAAGCATTACAATGCCTTCCGCATCTCGAACCAACCAAACGGTTTGGAAGTCAGCGACCTTCCGCACAAAATAGCCATATCTTTCTTTGGCGGAAAGATTGAAAATACTTTGCAGCTTATTCGGGTTCATAGTCAGTGGCAATAGCGTTCTTCTTGGCAAGCTACTGCTCACAGTTGGCGCGGGCTCTCTCTTTAAAAGGAATTATTGCTAAGCCCAGCCGGATCGAAGAGCTTGTTACATTACATGAACGGTCGTTTGCAATACGTAAAAGAGCTATTTACTGTGATTTAAGTAATCTTCTGCGCTTTCCTTTGCTTCTTTGGAAGCTTTCGGATGTGTAAGGACTGCGTGATACAGGCTTTCAATCGAGTGTCCTGCCACCAAAGTATAACCGGAGTTAGCCATTCTGCGGACCATTGTAACCGTGATACCAGTAGGGTGTCGGTGCAATGACTGAACCAGTTCAGCTTCATAATTGGGATAAGTTTCTATCCCATGCAGCACGCCCCATAGTACGCCGGCACTTTCCTCTTCAGGAAAGCGCTCTAGCAAATGAAAAAGCGGCACTAAGGCTTCAGCAGGACCTTCTTCTTCTGACCACAATTCTTGTAGTAAATCATCCAGGGCTAGCCAATTACCATCATCTGTAGGTTGAAATTTTTCGATGTCGTGCAGAATAGCTGAAATAGGACGCATAAAAAGCGTAGTTGACTAAGTGGGTTATAATGGCAAAGTACTACGCCGGGCGCAGCGGCTGAGCAGTCTTAAACCACCACTTTTTCAAGACTTGTCCGCGAAGCATTGTTATATAAAGAGATAAATTTTAGAAAATTGGGATGTTTCAACTAACCTGTTCTTCTAGGTTTTGTCCCGTTGACGCACTATTAGTATTAGCAGCCACTATCCGCTCGTCTTACTAGCTTGCAGCTTTATACAGACTGCATGTCTACTCGTTTTTGCCTATGGGTAATGCTGCTTTATCTCGGAGGCGGTAAACTCCCTTCCTTGCTCGCCGACTCTTTGCCTTTATCGCCTCAGGCAACCGTGAGCGTGTTAACGTGTGCGCCAGGTTCCGAAACGTATGCCCTATTCGGGCATTCGGCCTTGCGCATCACCGACCCGCTGCGCGGCTTCGACCGAGTCTATAATTACGGAACCTTCGATTTTGCAACGCCCAATTTTTATGGACGTTTTATGCGAGGTGACTTGCAGTATTTTCTGTCCGTCAACTCTTTTGCTGAGTTCTTAACCGCCTATAGGCAGGAAAATCGCGTCGTATCGGAGCAAGTGTTAGCCTTGCAACAGCAGGAAACCCAACGTTTGTATACTTATTTGGAAACCACGCTGCATAGTCCGGCCCGTTTCTACCGCTACCAGTTCTTCGCCGACAATTGTACTACCCGCCTCTGGCGAGATATTCATGCGAGTGTTGAGACACCTCTGCAAGTGGATTCGACCTATGCCCTGCCCGCTCGTTCGTATCGGCAACTGCTAGCACCTTACCTGGCGCCCGCTCCTTGGGTAAACCTCGGGATGAATCTAGGTTTGGGCTGGCCGGCTGACCGGGCGACGACGTTCCGCCAACAGGTGTTCTTGCCGGTAGCGCTACAGGAGGCATTGCAGCACACGCGCCGAGCGCACCGCCCCTTTGCCGGGCCAGTTCAGCGCCTGTTTGTCGCGCAAACCCGCTCTTCTTCCCCGCCGTCGTGGTGGACTCCCACCTACTGCGTGCTTGGCCTGGGCTTCCTACTCCTGCTCGCCCAGGGCTTACCTCACCGTTATGACCTGCTTCAGCGAAGCATTCGGTTTGCGTTACTGGCCAGTGTGGGGTTAGTCGGCTGCCTGCTCCTCGGGCTGTTGCTGTTCTCCTTGCATACCCCGGTCCAACTGAACTACCAGCTATTATGGCTGCTGCCCACGCATATCGTGCTGGCGGTGGCTCGCCCTACGCGCCACTGGCGCCAGTATGCGAGTGTAGCAGTTGGGCTGCTAGTCCTAAGCGGGCTATTCGGATGGATTGTCTACTACGCGCACCTCTTGCCCGTAGTAGGCTGGCTACTGATGGTTCTGCTGCTTCAACTAGTGCTTTTTATTCGACCCGTCAGGAATCGGTAGCTGCCAATAAGCAAGGCTTCCCAGTAGTTAGTGTCGGTCAACTGCTTGGCTTTCACCGAAAGGAGCGACTAAATACGCCTTAGTTGTTCCAGAAAAATTGGTTGTTTCGAAATACTAGTGGTTTTGTTCGCAAAGAACACTCCAGCACACGGTAGCACAATCCCTCAGATGCCATATCGCTCAGCATGTGGTCGACACTGTAAATGAACGTAATGTGGTTATGGTTGCGAGCAAAGCGTATCGTCGGCACCAGCGCCGCCGCGATGGCCGCAGCCTGCTGTTGCAGGGCCAGCGAATCGGCCCCGCAGAATGACGCGTCGCGTGCGTGTGTAACGGTTTGGCTCACGGCAATCACTAGGGTACCATTCGGTCGGTGGTGGGTAACAGCGTCACGGTCATACTGCAAGCTAACCTTACTGTCTAGCTGGGCACTTAGCGCCTGCAACCGCGTCTCTTCGGCGGGCGTCATTGGCAGTTGTGACGAGCCGCAGCCGGTCAGGACGAAGGCGACCCAACACGCACGCAAAGCAGAAGAGGGCAGCATAATCAATCGAAACGAGCAGCTGTGTCGGGTTGATTCCTAGTTCGATAAAACGTAACCTGCCTGAAGGAAACGCTCCAACAACAAATCGCCTTCAGTTCAGCAAAACGGTCGTGGCTGTTGCATAAGTGGCCGGCCAGGCGTAGCTGGTTCGTAGAGGGCCACATGCAAGGCCATAAACACTTCGCTGACAAGGCTCAGTCGTCATTCCGACTGTCCGAGCGCATCCCCACCTACAATCTCTACCACCGCCTGCGCGAGTTGCTGGACTGGGACTTTCTCTATCGCGAAACCCAACTCCTCTATAGCTCGACCGGTCGCCCCTCGCTGGACCCAGTGGTGTTCTTTAAATTGTTGCTAGTCGGCCGCTTGGAAAACATTGTCAATGACCTCCGATTAGTCAAGCAGTGTGCCCTGCGCTTGGACATTCTCTATTTTCTGGGCTATGAGGTGGACGACGAGCTGCCCTAGCACTCAACCATCATCCGCACTCGGCAACGCTATCCCGACACCGTGTTTGAGCACCTGTTTGACTGGGTGTTTGCCCGTTGCGTGGCTCAGGGCCTGGTGGCGGGTGAGCGCCAAGCGGTGGACTCGGCACCCGTCAAAGCCAATGCCTCGCTCGATAGCCTGCAAGAAAAGCATCTGGTTGAGGAAGAGCCAGCCCCCGTCATGAGGGTGATGGGCAAACCCGTGCCACCGTCAGAGCCGGCGGGCGTGCGCTCCGCCCCGGCTCATCAGTTGCGACGCGAGGCGGCTCGCCAGGCCAAGCACCGGACCGAGGTGGGTAGCCTAGGGGGCAGCACGAAAAGGCGCGGCTGTTGAGCAACAAAACGCATTACAGCCCCACTGACCCCGAGGCCCGCATCTCCGTCAAGCCGGGTAAAGCGCGGGCGCTCAACTATCTCTGTAGCCTAGCTGTGGACACGGCCCACGGCGTCATTAGCCACGTGCAGGCCGACCTAGCCGACAGCCGCGACAGCCTGCACCTGCCCCGCCTGCTGACTGGATTGCAGCAGCGCTTGCAAACGCACGAGTTGCGACTGCGGGAGTTGTTGGCCGATGCGGGCTACGCCAACGGCTCGAACTACGCCCTGCTGGAAGAGCAAGGCGTGACGGCCTGGATTCCCGTCTTTGGCCAGTATAAGCCCACCATCGAGAGCTTTACCTACGACCCCGCCACCGACTGGTACATCTGCCAGGCGGGTAAGCCGCTGCCCTTCCAGAAATACGATACCAACCAGAACGGGGGGTGGCTCAAGATTTATTGGGCTACCTACCGCGATTGCCAGGACTGTCCGCTCAAGTCGGTCTGCGTGCCGAAAGCTCGACGCAAGCAGCTCACCAAGACCATCTACAAGGCAGCTTATCAACGGGCGTGGCAGCGCCAGCAGTCGCGCCGAGGTCAACGCCTGCGGCGGGTGCGGCAGCGCACGGTCGAGCCGGGGCTGGGCAACCTGCTGCACCACTATGGGCTGCGCCGCTTGAACGTGCGCGGCCTGGCGGGGGCGCACAAGACGATGCTGCTCACGGCCCTGGCTTACAACTTGAAAAAGCGGCTGGCTCATCGCCCGCCACGGGCGCAGGGGCTAGTCATCGCGCTGCCTGTACCCGCCCAACTAGCTGAAGAGCACTGGGCGCAGGCTGCCTGAGACAGCGCCCTACTTCTGCAACAGCCACGGCCGTTTTGTACGCTTCCCCGTTTGGTAAGCCAATAGGTAGTAGAGGTTAAGCCGCTTGTGACCTCCTCCCATTTATTGAGCCGGTTGAAAGCGGAGCATCAGGCGTTCTGAAGCTCGGCAGTAGTGGCGGCCGCCACTACCTCATCGGGCGTTAAATTCTGTAACGAACTGTGCGGTCGGAAGCCATTATATTCTCGGCGCCAGTGCTCGATTTTCTCCTGCGCATCGGTCAGCGACAGAAACCAGTGTACGTTCAGACACTCATCCCGGAAGCTGCCGTTGAACGATTCACTATACGGGTTATCTGTCGGTTTGCCTGGTCGGGAAAAGTCCAACGTGACGTGCTGGTCGTAGGCCCAGCGGTCAAGCGCCTTACTGCTAAACTCACTGCCATTATCGACCTGAATACGCTCAGGTACCACGCCTACTTCCTGGTGCAAGCGTTGCATTATGGCCACCACGTCTTCGCCTTTTAGTGACTGGCCCACATGAATAGCCAGGCACTGACGACTATAATTATCGACTATCGTTAAGGCGCGGATATTGCGCCCATCGAAGAGGTTATCGGCTACGAAGTCCATGCTCCAACACTGGTGCAGACGACCTAGCGGCAGCCGCTCTAAACGGTGCGCCGCGGCACGATTACGTCGGGGGCGCTTACTACGTAAGTTCAAGCCTTCCAGGCAATAAAGTCGATGCACGCGTTTATGATTATCGGGCCATCCCTCGCGGCGTAGTAGGATGTAGAGGCGCTGACTGCCGTAACGAACCCGCACTTGGGCCAGTTCACGCAAGCGCTGGCGCAGAACAGTGTCGTCTCGGCGGTGCGCTTTATAGGCCCAACTGGCTGATTTTCCTCTTCTAATTGCCGGAGTCGCCGCAGTTCGGGCACGCCCAAACCACCGTACTTCTTCTTCCAGTTATAGTAGGTAGCCTCGCTGATACCCATCTTCCGGCATACTTCGGCAACGGTGATGCCGGTGTCGGCCTGGCGCAGGGCGAACACAATTTGCGCCTCGGTGAATTTGGTCTTTTTCAAGGCACTGTCTCTTGGTTTTAAGGTACGACAAGTGCCCGATTTTCTCTACTTTACACCGGCCTAGTTTACTGGGAGGAGGTCAGCTGAAAATCCTACCCCAATAGTCTACCAATCGCGCTCTCTTAATGCTTCCTCAATATCAATAGCCACGTTGAAGTGTGCGAGAATGTGTTCTACCGTTTCGGCAATCGACTCGCGGGCACCGGTTTCAATTTCGCTATCGTGGTCCACGAAATCATTTTGCAGCTCGTTGATTGTTGACGTCATCTCATCGAGTCTTTTCTGAATCTTCTCGGGGCTGGCGTCACCTTTCTCCAAGAAGGCCACTACTTTTTCAATGGCTGCCTTGACTTTATCTACCTCACTGGTGGGAAAGTAGGCATCGGCATACATATCGGGCAGAAACTCGAAGTCGCTGGGCAGTTTTAGCGTATCCATAAGTAAGCCAATATGTCGGGTTAACCACCTGATTTTGTGCACGATGCTCGGGCGCAAGTGTCCCCTTTGACCCAAAATCCTTTTAATATCAAGAAGTCGAATGATAAAAACGAAGCAAGGCACCAGCTGGCACCTAAAATGCGCAAATCATTGATAATAAAACACCTATGATTTGCACATTTCAGGCAGATAGGCTAAAATCCTTTAAGAGAGTTGCACAAAGCGCTTGATATCGCCGCTGGCGATGTACGATTTGCCATCGGGAGCGGTGTTGACGTGGTCTACCACGTAGAGCGTGTTTTCCTGGCGGATATCGCGTGGAAAGCGCATGTTCCAGTCGGGCTCGAAGCCGTCGCTTACCACCCGGGCGCGCAGTTTACTCTTATCCTTCACTACCTGCACCAAAATGCCGCCACCCACGGTATCGGTTTCCTGCAAGTCGGCCAGCGTTTTGGGCGTGCGGGCCACGTGCGTGGTAGCCGAAGCCCGGCTGCGGCCACTCCCACCCAGCTGCCGACCCGCTAGTGGGTCCGTTTCGCCGGCCCGCACCAGGCGTTGAATGGTGCCCTTGGCGCGGTAAAAGCTGCCGTCGGCGCTGGGCTCCAGGGTTTCGACCAGGTAGTGCGCGCCCTCCGCCCGCAGGTCACGCGGAAACTGCACGTTCAGGTCTGCGAAGCCGGGACTGATTACCCGCATGCGCAGCTTGCCGCCCTCGCGGAAGCACTGTAGCTCCACGCCACCGGTCGCGGCATCGGCCACTACGGGCAAGGCGTACGCCGCCGCATCGATGCTCACGCCCCGCCCCCCTAAGGCCTGCCGACCCTGCCGCCCCTGGAACGCCTGGTCGCGCAGTTCCTTGCGGCTGGCATTGTCGAGGTGGCGCTTGGTCAGGCGTTCGGCGTAGTGCCTGAGCTGGTCGATTTCTTCGGCAATCTCGAAGTGCTCGTGCAAGCCGGCGGCCGTCAGGTCAGCGATTACCTGCCGCAGCAAGGCCTCGGCTTCGGCGTGCTGGCCCGCATCGGCCAGGTCTACTGCCCGCTCCTTGTCACGCCCAATGCGCAGCAGCGCCAGGTCGAGGGTTACGCGGCTGTCGGTGGCGGCGGCTACGGCCTCAATGGGGCCCGCCGTTACCTGCACGGTGTAGTCGCCGCTCACGGCCTCTACCGCTCCGTTGCGGATACTATCGGCCCGGTAACTTACGGTGAGCAGCGCATGCTGGCCGGGCGGCAGCGCCGGCAAGCCGAGCTGCAAGCCCAGTAGTTTGTCTTCATTCTCAAATACATCGCCCAGGCGCACCACCAGGCGCCCGTCGGCCTGGGGCTCGGTACGGGCCAGGCTGAGTACGTCTTCGATTTTCACCGCGCCCACCGGGGTGAGCGTCACGGTCAGGTTTTGAGCGGCTACTGCCTTGAGGCTGTCCAGCTCGGCCTCGAACACATCGGCCGCGTCGTCGGGCGACTGAATGAAGTAGAAGTTACCGCCCGCCGCCCGGGCCATGCCGATGAGCAAGTCTTCTTCGAAGTGCTCGCCAAAGCCCAGCGTAGTGGTCGAGATACCCTCCTCGGCTTTCTTGGCAGCCGTGCTGATGAGGACTTTGGGCTGCGTAATGCCCGCATTGGCCTGCCCATCGGTGAGCAGCAACACCCGGTTAACCTGGTCGTCGCGCCGATGCGCTGCCACCAGCTCGCAGCCGCGCAGCCAGCCGCCGCTGAGGTTGGTAAGCCCTCCGGCCCGAATACCACTGATAACCCGCTTGATAGCTTCCTTATCCGTGACGAGCTGGGCGTCCAGCAGCGTGTCCACGTTATCGTCATACACCACAATGCTGAGGCGGTCCTCGGGGGCCAGGCGGTCGACGAAGTTGGCGGCGGCCTGCTGGGCGTAGCGCAGGGGCGCGCCGGCCATAGAGCCGCTGCGGTCCATTACCAGAGCCACGTTGAGGGGCTGCCGCTGCGGATTGGGTACGTCTTCGCGAAAGCTCAGCAGCAGGCGGGTGGTATCGGCGCTATGCTCAAGAAGCACGGCCTGAGCGGGTTGCTGGGTAATCTGCATAAGGAAAAAGGGGCGTGTGGGAAAAGAAAGCTAAAAAGGATTGGGCAATGTAGGCGGGCATAGCCCAGCTAACGGCTGGCAATATAAGCCCAGCCGTGTAGTGCCATACTCGCATATTACAGCGATTTCGAATTTGCTGTAGAGCCATGGAAACGGTTGGGCTGTCAAGGCAGCCCAACCGTTTCCAGAGTGCCCACGCAGTTCAGGTTTCAATTAAGGGGCGGTAGTCCTGCTCGTTGTCGAAGCCGGCCAACCAGGCGGCGGCCCGGCGGCAAGTGCGCAGGTGGGGCGGCACGCGCAGCACGTACTCGTGGCCGGTGCTGGGGCAGCGCACCCGCAGCGCCTGGATGGGTTCGTCGTAGGGGAGCGGCACACTCAGCAGCTGGCGCTCTCCGCCAGCGTCGCGGTCGCGGTCGAGCACCAGGCCACCCAGCTCGCGCAAAAAGCGCTCCAGGCCCATGCGGGCGATGAGCACCCGCCGGTGCGTCACGTTGCGCACCTGGAGCAGGTCGGTGGCGCGCAGCTCGTCGGGGTGGAAGGCCGTGCGCTCGTCGACCGTAGTACCCTGCCAGCGCAGGGCCACGCGCAGACCGGGGGGCAGAGCCGTAAGCCCACTGCCTGCTACCTCTAGCCAGTGCGTGAGGTGCAGGCTGGCCGGCAGCTGCCGCACTAAAGGGCACTCGCTGATGTCGAGCGAGCGCGCCGTGAGGCGCGCCGGCAGTTGGCGCAAGCGGGGGTTACGGCGCAGGTCGAGGTGCTCCCGTACCAGCCAGTCTCCGCTGGCTTCGCGCACGGCGGTGCCGGTGACACGTACACTCAGGGCCCGCAGGTGCTCGGGTAGTAGCTCCAAGTTGGGGCAATCGCGCACGTCGAGGTGCGTGCAGTCGAGCGAGCGGGGCAGCTCGCGCAAGCGCTCCTCGCCGCGCAGTCGCACCGCGCCCGTCACCACCAGCGCGTCGGGCACCGGGCCGGCTAGCAGCAGGGCACGCACTTGGTCGGGCCGTACCGTAAGGGGCACCCCGGGAGCTGGTGGCGGGGGGCTCACTACCCGCTCCTGGGCGAGGTGCCCGGCGGGGTTCACGACCATTACACTAGGCGGTGGCGGGGTAGCAGGACGGGCCGATTGGCGGCCCCGGGCATTGATGCGAAACATAGCGAAGGTGCGGGTTAATCAACCACCGTGCGAATGGCTTCGGGCGAGTACTCGCGCTGCTGCCACACCCGGTAGATGCCGGCTGGCAGCAAAATAGGGCGGTGTTCCTCGTGTATCAGCGTGGCCGTGGCGGCCGTGACTTGCAGGTAGGTAAGGGCACCCTTGGTAAAGAGTTGCGCTACGCCCGCCTCGCGGATGCGGTGGGCGTGGCCGGTTAGTTCGCCGTGGGCCAGAATCAGACCGAGCGCGGGCTTGGCATCGGCGGGTAGGATAGGCACGGCGGCCAGCAAAACGTCGCCGTGGCGGTAGAGGGGAGCGGGAGCAATCATGGCTAATAAGAGTAGTATAACAAACGACAAACTGCCGGTAAGACGATGCAATATTAAGCATTTTTTATTTATTTACTACTTTATTTAGCAAAATGTTTTTATTTTTTGACCTTGAATTTTAGCATCTGCCTCTATGCTAAAATTTTTATCATTCATTAATTTACACCGCCCAATTATTGTACTGTATTTCAGATGTTTACCAATCATAATTAAGCTATACAGCGCTTCCTTACCCAACACTTCCCAGGCGCGTTACTTGCGGCCAGCTTAGCTGATTGGATACTAACTGCTAATTTGGCCCTCGCAATCACCTTGTTTGGTTTGAAAAAGCCAGGTCAAGCACGGCTTACTTCTAATTCTGAAAAAATAGCCGCGCAATTACCTGGCTTTTTCGCTGGCAAGGATAGCCAGGCTGCGTAGGCAGCTTGTATTTTTGAAGCAGTAGCTCAGCGGTAGAGCATGAAACAGCCCTGGAATTACCCGCA
>CAXUKA010000107.1:0-16978 GCA_964251335.1 uncultured Hymenobacter sp. | reverse complement strand
AACACCAATTTTACTACCCTCCTACCCAGCCGCGCCGCCGAGGCGGCCGCCACTGCCACCCTGCACCCCAACCCCGCTGCTGAAGCCGCTACGCTCACGCTGGCAGCCCCCACGCAGCCCGGCACTACGCTGGCCCTCACCGATGTGCTCGGCCGCCGCGTGTGGAGCACCGAGCTGGCCCCAGGCCAAACCATATTGCCCATCCCACTAGCTAACCAACCGGCTGGCCTGTACTTGGTGCAGCTATTAGCGCCCAATGCCACACCGCTAACTTGGAAACTCCAGCACTAGCCGGCAACTGAGCGCTTATTTGTATCGCGCATGTGCTCTTTATCACAAAGCCTCGCCAGCACTTGGCGGGGCTTTGTGCATGTAGGCTTGGTAGAATAGGGGCCAACCTATATCTTCACTATACATTCACTCCTCCCTTTTCCAACATGAAACACAGCTACTTATTGGCTGCCTTGCTGGTATGTGCGCTCGGCCGGCACTCACAAGCACAGACTTCGGCGTGGCGGCCGTTTCGGCCGGGGTTGGTGTACGCATTTGCACAGGCGGCTAGTACAGGCACACTACACACATTGCGCACTGACTCAGCTTACGCCACAACTACTGGCGATTCGGTCTACACTTTCAATCGGCTGTTGCGGCCAATAAGCGCTTCCAGTGCCTTATACGGAAAAAGTCGCAATAACCTACTGGGTGCCCGCCTGCGCTGGCAGCCTGGTACCCACGACTTTTATCTCGAAGCTAACGCTGAACCTGCTTTAGGAATTACACAGGCTACTACGCTCTTCCTACGCCCCACTGTGGCCGTAGGCAATACATGGGCGGCCAGCACCCAGCCTGCCCTAACCGCAACCCTTAGCAGTCGCACCTTAGGAGCGGTTGGCAACGCGGCCGACTCGCTGGTGACTATCACGCTCAGTAATGGGCAAGTGCTCATAGTTAGCAAACACTACGGCTTGGTGCAAGGGCCGCAGTGGCTGACGCTGGCCCCCGGCAGCAGCACCTGGTACCAGCCCAGCCCACCGCAGGCAGGCTTAGGCTTTTATGACCCGCTAAAGCTATTCGTGCTCAACGTGGGCGACGAACTGGGCTACGACCTAATAGACTATGCTTTTGGGGCTGGGTTAGTTTGTTCGTGGGGCTATATGCTACGCCGCATTACGGGCCGGCAGCTTACGGCCGATAGCTTAGTGCTACGCTTTAGCCAGCAACGACGCGCTACTATCAGTGGTGCCCCCGGCTGCAGTGCGGCCGGCACCACAGTATCATCAGTAAGCACGGGCCGCTGGGCCATTTCGCTGCGCACAGGCAGGTCAGCGCAGTTTTCGCCTTTTACCCTGCTCACCGGCGAATACACTGTTGTTGGCCCTACCAGCTCTCCTACTCTGCTGATAGGACGCAGCGTCGGCACGCGGGCCGCCGGCAACGGCTGCTTGTCCGGGGCGCAGATTATAGGATTCGTTCCGATGTATCCTTATCAAAATCAGGCAAACGTTTATGTTGGTGGCTTAGACGATGCAGCATATCTCAACGAATTCACCTCATCGCTCGGCTTGGGTCCCATCACGATTAGCAGTACCATCAACCGCGACTATTCGTTAACCTATTACAGCCGCAACGGCGTTACATGCGGCAGCCGAGCCAATTTTGCTACATTATTGCCCAGCCGTGCCGCCCAAGCGGCCGCTGCGGCTACTCTGTATCCCAACCCCGCCACCGACGCCGCTACCCTCACTCTAAATGAGCCGACTCGACCCGGCAGTATGCTAGTGCTTACCGATGCCTTGGGCCGCCGCGTGTGGGATATGGCACTTGTCCCAAGTCAAACTGTGCTGTCTATCCCACTTACCAACCAACCGGCCGGCCTGTATCTGGTGCAACTGCTGGCACCCGGCAGCGCGCCCCTAACGTGGAAGCTTCAGCATTGAGTAAGAATGGTTTCTTTAAATAAAAAAAGGCCGCCCAGCTAGCTGGGCGGCCTTTTTTTACGTCCGCAAAATCTATGAAATTCGCTTAATCCGCAATTTTTAGGCGACGCTTACTTTCACCATATTGGCGCGACCTTTATCCGTAATAGGCAGCGTGGCAGTATTGATAAACACGTCGCCTTTATTCAGGTGGCCGGTTGTGATAAGCACCGAACGTAAGTCGGCGATGGTGCTATCAGTGCTGATGAAGCGGTCGTAATAGAAGCAGCGCACGCCCCAAACCAAGCTCAGCACGGTGAGCATAGTGCGGTCATCGGTGAAGACGAAAATATCTGCTTTGGGGCGATACTTGGCAATCTGGAAGGCGGTGTAGCCCCGGTGCGTCATGCCGGTAATGACCTTGGCACCAGTGTTTTTGGCCAGGTGGCAAGCAGCCGACAACACGCTGTCTACCATAAAGGTAGAGGAAGTAGGGTCAACCGGCCACCACTTATGAAACAACTTGGGGCTGCGGCTTTCCACGCTCTTAATAGTAGCCACCATCGAACGAATAACCTCGGCCGGATAATCGCCAACGGCAGTTTCGGCCGAGAGCATTACGGCATCAGTACCGTCGATAACGGCGTTGGCCACGTCGCTGGTTTCGGCGCGGGTCGGGCGTGGGGCCGTTATCATCGACTCCATCATTTGAGTGGCGACAATGACGGGCTTACCGGCTTTGTTGCACTTCTCGATAATCATTTTCTGCGCCATCGGCACCTCTTCCATCTTCACCTCCACGCCGAGGTCGCCACGGGCCACCATCACGGCATCGGTGAGGGCAATGATTTCGTCGATGTTGCGCAGGCCATCGGGGGTTTCAATTTTGGCGATTACCCGCGTCGTCTTGCCCGATTCGGCAATGATGTTCTTGATAAACCGAATGTCCTCGGCGCGGCGGGCAAAGCTCAGGGCCACCCAGTCCACGTCGTTGTCGAGGCCAAATTTCAGGTCTTCGATGTCCTTCTCGGTCATGCTCGGGGCCGATACTTCCGAGTCGGGCAGGTTGATGCCCTTGCGGGGCTTCACGAGGCCGCCGTAGATTACTTCTACGTCCACTTCCTTGTCGCGGTCAGTAGCCAGCACTTTCAACTCAATCTTGCCATCGTCGATGAGAATCTGGTCGCCGGCCTTCACGTCGCGGGCCAAACCCAGGTAAATCGTGCTCAGGCGGGTAGCGGTGCTAATTTCTTTTTCGCCGCACACCAGCTTGATTTTATCGCCAGCCTTGATTTCAACGCCGCCACCTTCTACCTCGCCGAGGCGAATTTTGGGGCCTTGCAAATCTTGTAGCAGGCCCACGTTGGTGCGCAGGTCTTTGTTGAGTCGGCGCACCGTATTAATTACCGACAGGTGCTCCTCGTGGGCACCGTGCGAGAAGTTGAGGCGAAACACATCCACGCCCTCGCGGATAAGCATCGCCAGGCGGTCGTAGGTGTTGGAAGCGGGGCCAACGGTGGCCACGATTTTGGTTTTGTTGAACGAAACGGTAGTGGGTTCCATGTAGAAAAGCAGCGCGGTTAAAAAATCAGGTTTTCCTTGTATTTAAGTTCGTAGGGGTCAAACTCACTGGCGTACTGCACGGTCGGCAGCGCCGTGAGGCGGTCGAGCAGCTCGGTACCAGCCAGCTCGTCGGCCCCACCCTGCACTTGCAGCAGGTAGTCGTATTCGCGAATATCGGGGGCTAAGAACGGCTTGGGCAGCACCGAAGGCAGCAAGGCCCGGTTGCGAAACAGCCGCAAAGTAAGCGACTCCTTGGTGTAGAGGTAGTAGCTGAAGGCCAGCGGCCCCTGCTGCACCAAGTTCAGCACAAAGTCGGGTTGCCGCGTGAGGCGTAGGCGCAGGCCTCGGTTGATGGCCCAGGCCAGGGTATAATCACGAACCACGGAAACGAGGCCGAAAAGCGCGAAATCGCAGTCGTACTCAGTGTCCAGGGTTAGGTTCATAATAGGCAGCGGCAGGCAGCGGCAAGCCACAAAGCTACGGGTTTTGGCGGCCAGGCTAACGCCCGCTAAAACCCGCCGGCCAAAATCTTGTACGTACAATGAAAAGCCATTTCGCGGGGCGGATAAAAAAAGTAACGTTACTTTGCAGACAAGTTTCCCCTTAACCCACGACTGCAATGTCTGAAATCGCCGAAAAAGTAAAAGCCATTATTATCGACAAGCTGGGCGTTGAAGCCTCGGAAGTAACTCCGGAAGCCAGCTTCACCAACGACCTGGGTGCCGACTCGCTCGACACCGTGGAGCTAATCATGGAGTTCGAAAAAGAATTCAACGTAAGCATCCCCGACGACCAGGCTGAGAACATTCAGACTGTGGGCCAAGCCGTTAGCTACCTCGAAGAGCACGCAAAGTAATTTTTTCGGCCCCGCGCCCGGTGCGGGCCGAAGGAAAAATTGCCTGAACCGGCCGGCCCGCCGCCGGCCGGTTTTGCTGTTTGTATTATAACAGCTGTCGGCTATTAGCTACTGGCTATTAGCTCCACCGAACCCACGAAGCTAGCTAGCTACCAGCTACTTAGCCATCAGCTATTTAAAATAAAATACGCCGCCCACCGGCGTCTTCTTTATGTCGTCAATTCGCCGCGTTGTTGTAACCGGTATCGGGGCCATTACCCCCCTGGGCAGCACCGCGCCCGCCTATTGGGAAGGGCTGAAAAATGGTGTGAGCGGGGCCGCCCCCATCACGCGCTTCGACGCGACCAAGTTCAAAACGCGCTTTGCCTGCGAGGTAAAGGACTATAACCCGCTCGATTATTTCGACCGCAAGCAAGGTCCCAAAATGGACTTGTTTACGCAGTTCGCCGTCATTGCTTCCGACGAGGCTATTGCCGACGCGGGCCTGCTGACGGGCAGCCTTGACAAGGACCGCATCGGTGTAATCTGGGGCTCGGGCATCGGCGGGCTGCGCTCGTTACAAGAAGAGTGCTTCCAGTTTGAGCGTGGCGATGGCACGCCCCGCTACTCGCCGTTCTTCATTCCGCGCATGATTGCCGACTCCTCATCGGGCAATATTTCCATCAAGAATGGCTTTCGCGGGCCCAACTACGTGACGACTTCGGCCTGCGCCTCGTCGAACGACGCCATTATCGCGGCTTTCAATAACATTCGCCTGGGTTTGGCCGACATCATCGTGACGGGCGGCTCCGAAGCGGCCATCACCGAATCGGGCGTGGGCGGCTTCAACGCCCTCAAGGCCATGAGCGAGCGCAATGACGACCCCGCATCGGCGTCGCGCCCTTATGACAAGGAGCGCGATGGCTTTGTGCTGGGCGAAGGCTCGGGCGCGCTGGTGCTCGAAGAATATGAGCACGCCAAAGCCCGTGGCGTAAAAATCTACTGCGAGCTGATTGGCGGCGGCATGTCGTCGGATGCGTACCACATCACGGCCCCCGACCCCAGTGGCTCGGGCGTGGTACTGGTGATGAAAAACGCGCTCCGCGATGCTAACATCAAGCCCGAAGAGGTGGACTACATCAACACCCACGGCACGAGCACGCCGCTCGGCGACGGGGCTGAGGTAAAGGCCATTGAAACAGTATTTGGCGAGCACGCCGCTAAGCTCAACATCTCCTCGACCAAGAGCATGACCGGCCACTTGCTGGGCGGTGCGGGCGGTATTGAGGCAGTAGCGTCGATTCTGGCTATCCAGGAAGGCATCGTGCCACCGACCATCAATCTGCACACGCCCGACCCAGAAATCAACCAAGCGCTGAATTTCACGCCTAATGTTGCGCAGCAGCGCACGGTGAATGTGGCCATCAGCAACACGTTTGGGTTTGGCGGACACAATACAAGCGTGGTATTCCGCAGACTAGCAGAATAGCCTGCTTGGCTTTTTTGCCCATTACTTTGTCATGCTGAGCGCAGCGCAGCGGAGTCGAAGCATCTCGCGTGGAGCACTAACTGTTACGTTAGAGTTTACTCCACTCCGCCAGATGCTTCGTCCCTGCTTAGCCGCGCTCAGCATGACATTCTTTTTTTGCATCAGCGAAAATTTAGCAGCTAATTACCATGCCTTTACCCCTATTCGGCCTGTTTCGGCGGCTGCTGGGCAGCGATAAGCAGTTTCGGCAGGCCGTGGCCACGGTTATCGGCCAAGACCCACACAATGCGCGGCTTTATCAGCTGGCTTTCACGCACTCATCGGTCGTGCGCCAAGAGCCCGGTGCGGGCCGCCACCAGAGCAACGAGCGGCTGGAGTTTCTGGGTGATGCTGTGCTGGGCACAGTGGTGGCCGAGTACCTGTTCAAAAAATATCCCTACGAGCAGGAGGGCTTTCTCACCGAAACCCGCTCGCGCATCGTCAATCGCGAGAGCCTGAATGCCATTGCCTTAAAATTGGGGCTAGATAAACTGGTGCAGCTCGACAGCGCCCAAACCCGCGTGGCCCGCTCGCGCTCAGTGAATGGCAATGCCCTGGAAGCGCTGGTCGGGGCCGTGTATTTGGATTTGGGCTACAAGGCGGCACGCAAGTTCGTATTGAGAGGCCTGATTAAGCCTTTTGTAGACGTTAACACGATTACTACCACTACGTCCAACTACAAAAGCAAGCTCATCGAATGGGCGCAGCGCAACGGCAAAAACGTGCGCTATGACATCAGCGGCGAGCCCCGCTCGGGCGGCGTAATGGAGTTTACGGCCACGGTGGTGCTGAATGATGAGGTGGTAGCGACCGGCATGGGCCTGAATAAAAAGCAGGCCGAGCAGCTGGCGGCTGAGCGGGCGCTGGTGGCGCTGGGGGTGTGAGTTAGTATGAAGGGCTGCCTACGTGTACTTGCCTTTTTCCTGCTGTTTATTCTCAGTTTCAGCATCCTTTTTTACTTGTATGAAAGGTGGCAACGGATTGGAAAGGAAGTAGTGGTAGTCATGCGTTCTAGCAATGAGGACTGTGATGAATTCCGGTGTATCTGGAAAATTGACCGTGTGCTAAGAGGCAGCTTAAATCCGGAAGAGGCAGCTTCCTTTTGTTATCTGATTCGCAATAAGCGAGAATATAGCAAACGGGACAGTGTAGAATGGATTGAGGTGGAAGGAGCATTCACTAACGAGAGCAGTCAAGATTTCTACGCCGATTGTATAGGAGTGCTAGTATTTCGGGATAAGGCCGTCAGGAATATTACCTCAACAAAAGCACGCAACGGTAGCTTCTAGTGGCACAATGTAGTAACCCAATCATGGGAAATGAAGTTGATTTACAGCGTTAACCTTCCACTCCCAAATTATGCGCCTAGCCGGAGCCGCCCTTAACCAAATTCCATTTGACTGGAACCATAACCTTCAGAATATCAGTACGGCTATCGAGCAAGCTAAAGCCGCAGGTGTGGAGCTGCTGTGCCTACCCGAGTTGTGCCTGACGGGCTACAATTGCGAAGACCTGTTTTTGAGCGACTGGCTGCCGGCCTCGGCCATGGCGCATTTGCAGCAAATTCGGCCGCTCACGCACGGCATTTGCGTGGTGGTGGGCGTACCGGTGCGACTGCACCACTACACCTATAACACGGCGGCGGTGCTGCGCGATGGCGAGATTCTGGGGTTCGCGGCTAAGCAGTTTCTAGCCAATGATGGCGTGCATTACGAGACACGCTTCTTCGTGTCATGGCCAGCGGGACAGACTACGACGGTGGAATACGAGGGCGAAAGCTGGCCGCTCGGCGACCTGACCTTTGAGCATAAAGGCGTGCGCTTCGGCTTTGAGATATGCGAGGATGCCTGGCGGCCCGACGATGTGCGCCCCGCCTGCCGCCTGCGTGGCAAAGTCGATTTGATAGTGAACCCATCGGCCAGCCATTTTGCGATGAGCAAAACCGACGTGCGCTATAAGCTGGTACTCAACTCGTCGCGTAATTTTGAATGCACCTACCTCTACGCCAATTTATTGGGCAACGAAGCCGGGCGCACGATTTACGACGGCGAAATACTGGTGGCTCGCAATGGCCATTTGCTCAAGCGCAACCAGTTGCTCAGCTTCAAGGAAGTTGATTTGGAATGGGTGGACGTAGATTTTGACGAACCGCTCGAAGTAGTCGATGCCATCGTGCAGCTGCCCGAGCCCGACGAGTACCGCGAACTCAACCAAGCCATGAGCCTGGGTTTGTTTGACTACCTGCGCAAGGCACGCAGCCGGGGCTTTGTGCTGAGTCTCAGCGGCGGGGCCGACTCTTGCTTCTGCGCCGTGGCGGTGGCCGAAATGGTACGCCTGGGCGTGGAAGAACTGGGGATGGAGGAATTCAAGCGGCGCAGCGGAGCCTTTGCGCTAGCGAAAACTGAGGTAGTGCAGGCCGGAGCTGGTGGCTCGGCGCATCAGGAAGCGGAACCCGCGCCTGCTGCACCGCAGCTTACGGAACAACAGCAGCTTGTGCAGCAGCTGCTCACTTGTGCCTACCAGGGCACGGTTAATTCTTCGGACGATACCTTCAACTCAGCTAAAGACCTCGCTGACAGCATCGGAGCCCGTTTTTTTGACTGGACGATTGACGAGGAAGTAACCGGCTACGTGGGCAAAATCGAGCACGCACTGGGCCGCGAGCTTACCTGGCAAACCGACGACCTGGCGCTGCAAAATATTCAGGCGCGGGTACGGGCGCCCGGCATCTGGCTGCTGGCTAATGTGCAGAACTGCCTGCTAATCACCACCTCCAACCGCTCGGAGGCCAGTGTGGGCTACTGCACCATGGATGGCGACACGGCCGGCAGCATCTCCCCCATCGCGGGTGTCGATAAAGACTTTGTCAAGAAATGGTTGCGCTGGGCGCAAACGGCCCTCGGCTACGAAGGCCTGCGCCACGTGAATGCCCTGCAACCCACCGCCGAGCTGCGCCCCCTGGCCGACAAGCAGACCGACGAGCGCGACCTGATGCCTTACGTACTGCTCAACCGCATCGAGCGGTTGGCTTTCTACGACCGACTCTCGCCGGCCGCCGTGCTGGCGCAGCTTGTGGCTGAGGAGCCGACCTATGAGTTTGAGCAGCTGCGCGGGTACGTCAAGCGCTTCTACCAGCTCTGGAGCCGCAACCAGTGGAAGCGCGAACGCTACGCGCCCAGCTTCCACTTAGATGATTACAATGTGGACCCGCGCTCGTGGCTGCGCTTCCCTATTTTGAGCGGGGGCTTTGGCGAGGAATTGGCGGCGTTGTAGTTTATTTTTAAAATAAACTACCTGCTTATCAACATACTATCAGAATACAGCTAGTAGAGGGCGCAAGTTTTTGGCTGGGTAGGCACCTAAGTATTTGTAACGTCGGCGCAGGAACTGCGGGCGCTGCCTGGCTATTTATTTGTCGCTTCAGCTATTATGGCGTTTAGCCTTCCGCTGCCTTTTTCTGTTGAGCTACCGCCTTGTTCGCGGCTGAGTGCAGCCGATGCCGAGTTGGTGGCGCAGGTGCGGCAGGGCAGCGAGGCAGCTTTTCGCACGCTGGTGGAGCGCTACCAAACCTGCGTGTACCAAACTGCGCTGTCGCTGCTGCGCTCGCCGGAAGAAGCGGAAGACGTAGCGCAGGAGGTTTTTGTAGAGGTTTACCAAACCATCGCCGATTTTCGAGAAGAGGCCGCACTCCGCACCTGGCTCTACCGGCTCACCACCTCGCGGGCCTTAAAACACCAGCGCTGGGCACGCGCTAAAAAACGTTTTGCCCATTTCACTGCCCTGGTAGGCCTCGACAACCGAGTATTGCACGAGGTGCCCGACCACGCGCACCCCCAGGCGCTACTGGAAGGCGAGCAACAGTTGCAGTGCCTGCGCGACCTTATTGGCCGCTTGCCGGCCAAGCAGCAGGTGGCTTTTACGCTACGCCACGAGCAGGAGCTGAGCTATGAGGAAATAGCAGCCGTGCTCAATACGACCGTGCCAGCAGTAGAATCGCTGCTGTTTCGCGCCCGGCAAACGCTTCATCAACGCCTTTACGCTTAGCCTCTCCCATGCCTGATTCCGTCTTTCGCCCTGACCCTGATGAGGAGTGGGAAGCGCTATTGCGCCAACTACGGCAACCTCAGGCGCAGCCCCAGCCCTTCTTCTATGCCCGCATTCAGGGCCGGCTTCTGAATAAATATACCCCGGCAACTACCTGGCTACCAGCATGGCTACGGCGGCCAGTCTACGCTGCTGTGCTG
This sequence comes from uncultured Hymenobacter sp., assembly GCA_964251335.1. Lineage (GTDB taxonomy): Bacteria > Bacteroidota > Bacteroidia > Cytophagales > Hymenobacteraceae > Hymenobacter. Next base: position 6,892 of record CAXUKA010000107.1, on the reverse strand, counting down.
AGTGCGCTGGTGTTAGCGGTTAGTGGCGATGGCGCGGTGGCCGCTACTGCACGCAGCCGCCCTGCCAGCAGTCACTCGGTGCCCCAGCTGCCACGATAGCCACGCTACGCTACCAATTGGCCATACGCTGGCCCTGAACCTATGCAAGTGCTTGCGCAGGTTCAAGGTCTATACCAGCCGGTTGCGGCTTGGTGGTGACTGCTCGTTGCGGAGCGGCAAAAGGCGGGAGCCGGTAGTGGGAAGTACTTTTGAATCCTTGTCTCCTTTTCATTGAATATGTTGTCTGTTTTCGCTTCCATCACCTGGACTGCCGACCCCATCCTAGCCCACCTGGGGCCGCTGCTGCTGCGCTGGTACGGTATTTTGTTTGCCCTGGGCTTCGTCATCGGCTCGTTTGTGCTCACGCACATTTATAAGAAAGAGGGCGTGCGGCCGTACTGGGTCGATGTTATTACCTTCTACATGGTGGTGGGCACGGTGCTGGGTGCACGGCTGGGCCACGTCTTTTTTTACGATTGGGATAAGTACAAAGACAATCTGTGGGACATTTTCAAAATCTGGGAAGGTGGCCTGGCCTCGCACGGGGCCACGATTGGTATTTTGCTGGCCACGTTTATTTTCAGTGTTCGCAATAAGTTTGACTACCTCTGGGTGCTCGACCGCATTGTGATAGTGGTGGCCATAGGCGGGGCCTGCATTCGCATCGGCAACCTGATGAACTCCGAGATTGTGGGCAAGCCAGCCGATGTGCCGTGGGCGTTCGTATTTCCGCGCGATACTGAGCACTTGCAGCCCGCCACCCACCCACTGCCAGCCGGCGCAGTGCAGGTAGCGGCCCAGCCCGTAACGTACCGTGATGGCACTAGCGGCTACCAACTACTGCCCGAAGGCACGCCAGTTGCGCCCGACTCGCCAATGGCCGTGCCGCGCCACCCTACCCAGATTTACGAGTCGCTGTTCTGCATAGTGCTGCTAGCGCTGCTTTACGGACTGTGGAACAAGTACAAGGAAAAAACCCCGCGTGGGCTGCTCTTCGGGCTGTTTGTGGTGCTGCTGTTCACGTTCCGCCTGCTCATCGAGTTTTTGAAGGAAAACCAGGTAGCGTTTGAGAGCCACCAGTGGCTCAACCAAGGGCAGCGGCTGAGCTTGCCGTTCATCCTCATCGGCGTAGGCGTGCTAATATGGACGGCCCTGCACCCCCGCGACTACGGCTACGCCCCCCGCGATTTGGCCGAAGAAGAAGCCGCGCAAGCCGCTTCGACCAAGCCTTAATATAGCCTTTCAGCATAAAAAAAGCTCGTTGCGCACTGCAACGAGCTTTTTTTGTGGGCAAGCATTTTCACAAGGCAAGCTCATATACCTTGCCTTGCTCGGTCGTAATCAGCAAGGTGTTTTCATCCTTAAACGCTGCGCCTTCCGTCTGGCCCGCGCCTTCCAGGCCGATACGACGAGGTGTAGCTTTTAAAATCGCGTCCCAGGAGTTGCCATCCAAAATGAATAGCTCTTGCCGGGCCAGCAGCACCAAGCGGTGGCCGCTGGGGGCTAGCGTGGCATCCGTTACTTCGCCAGGAATAGCGAGTTTGGTGATGAGCTTAGCAGTGTAAGTGCCGGGCGTTTCGGGCACGGTGTACACTTTGCAGGTGCTCTCGGTAGCGCGGTCTTTGGTGAACAAATACACCTGGCCGGCGTGCCAGAGGCTGGCTTCGCAATCGAAGTTTCGCTCCTTTTTGCTGGGCGGAAAGGCCGTCTGGTCGGGGTATTTGAAATTGATTTTCCCTACTTTATCGGGCTGCTCGGGGCGAAAGCGCAGGATGGCCAGGTTCTGGCGGTCGGAATTGTTGTTGCCGCAGTCGCCCATGAAGTAGTTGCCGCTGTTGTCGCGGCTCAAGCTTTCCCAGTCGTGGTTGGGCGCGCCGAGCGTGAACTGGCCCACCTGCTGCCCGGTGCCGTCGATGCGGAACACAAGCGGTTGCTGGCCATCATCGCCGAAAGTGAAATAGGTGCCGGCCTCGGGCGCGGGGCACAAGCCTGAGCTTTCAAAAATGCCGTCGGGCAAGTGGCCTACGCGGCTTAGGCCAGGTGGCAGGTCGTCTTTGCTTTTTTCAGGTGGCAGGTCGTCTTTGCTTTTTTTGGAAGTGCCTTTCTTACCTTTTTTGCCTTTATGGTCCTGGGCTATCGTCTGGGGCTGGTCGGCAGTGGCTTGGCTTTGGGTACTATCGGCCGGCGAGCAAGCCGAGGCAAAGAGCATCATGCCCAGCAAGGGGCGAATAATGAGGGGGATATACAGCATAGGGCTTCCCATACGGTAAAACCCATTCCAAAGGTCAGCTACGGCACTGGGTCGTAGCCGTGGCCGCCCCAAGGGTGGCAGCGGCCAATGCGCCGGAGTGCCAGCCGCCCTCCGCGCCACGGGCCATACTTGGTTATAGCTTGGGCGGCATAGGCCGAGCAAGTGGGCGCAAAACGGCAGCTCGGCGGCGTGAGTGGCGAAATAGCCAGCTGGTAAAAACGAATGAGCAGCAGCAGCAGGCGGCGAAACATGGCAGAATAAGGCCGGGCGGCGAGGTAAAGTTCGGACAGAAGGATGGCACAGCAGGAACTTGGCTTAGCTGACGCTTTTCGGCAACCGATATTTTTCTATATAGCGTCGACGTATAGACTGAACAGTAGCAGTATATTTCGGATTATTTTCCGAGAAGTGTCTATGCCGTTACGTTTATCTCAATTACTTTTTTTAAGCCTTATTTCTGCTTCCCGGCTACTGGCACAGGGCAACGGCCCAGCCGGGCACGGAGCCCGCGCTGTGGCCCTGGGCAATGCCTCGGCTACGCTGGGCGGCGAGGTGTGGGCAGTGGCAAATAACGCGGCCGGACTGGGCACCATTACCCGCCCCACAGCGGGCGCTTACCTCGAAAACCGCTACCTCATCACCAGTCTCAATGTGACTGCTGCCGCACTAGCGCTCCCGCTGGGCGTGGTAGAGCCGGCCGCGAGCGGACAGCCCGCCCGCGCCAGTCGGGGCGTGGTGGGTGTGGAGGCCCAACGCTTTGGCGGGGCACTGTACAATGAGGTGCGCGTGGGCGCGGCCTACGGCTACCGGCTGGGCGTGGTAAGCATCGGTGGGCGGCTCGATATGCTGCAAGTGAGCTTTCAGGACTTGGGCAGCCGCCGCACGGTGGCCGCCTCGCTGGGCGGGCAGGCCGATGTGGTGCCCGAGCGCCTTACGTTCGGCGTGTATCTATATAACCTCAACCAAGCCAAGCTAGCCGACTATCAGGACGAGCGCGTGCCCACCATACTGCGCGCCGGGCTGGCCTACCGCCCCAGCAAACAAGTGCTGCTAGTGGCCGAGACGGAGAAGGACATAGAGCACGATGCCGGCGTGAAAGCAGGCATCGAGTACCTACCCCTGCCAACAGTGGCCATCCGGGCGGGCTACGCTAGTCTGAGTCGCCAGACAACGGGCGGTGCAGGCATGAAAGCGGGCAACTTTCAATTTGACTATGCAGCGGGCTGGCACAGTGCTTTGGGACTGAGCCAGTTTCTAAGCGTGAGCTTGCAATGGGAGCGCAAGCCATGAGGCATCGGTGGCAAGTAGCGAGAAGCTCAAGCTTCGCCCTGGGTAAAGTGGGAATTATCAAACGATACGCGAAGCAAATTTGTATTACGCTGGTGCTGGGTGCCATTAGCTTAGCTGGTGCTCAATCAATTCAGGCGCAGGAACTTCCGCGGCGCGCTCCCGACCTTGACCGCTTGACACAGGAGCTGTTTGCCGAAATCCAGTCGGACCAGATTCCCTACGAGGATTTATACGAGACGCTGCTTCAATACTACCAGACGCCCGTGAATCTCAACGATGCAAATCGTGAGGAGCTACGAGCGTTGTTGCTGTTGTCGGAAACGCAGATTACCAACCTCTTGAAGCACCGCGAGGCTACCGGCCCGCTGCTAAGCCTCTACGAGCTGCAAGCCGTGCCAGGCTGGGACTTACGCACTATCTACCGCGTGCTGCCCTTCGTGTCGGTGCAGAGTACCGACCCCAATCGGGCGCGTGGCCCGCTGTGGCAACGCATTAAAAACGAAGAGAATAATGCGCTGTTTCTACGCTACGAGCGGGTATTGCAGCAGCGCAAGGGCTACACGGCGGTCGATACGTTTCAGAGGCGGCCCACCCAGCGCTACCTCGGCACGCCCGACAAAATGCTGGTGCGCTACCGCGTGAGCCACGCCCACGATTTCAGCCTAGGCTTCGCCGCCGAAAAGGATGCCGGCGAGCCGCTGGCCTGGCAGCCGGGGCAAGGGCAATATGGGCCGGATTTTTTGTCAGCGCACTTCTTTTTGCAGGAGCGCGGCAAGCTGAAAGCGCTGGCGCTAGGCGACTATCAGCTCCAGTTTGGGCAAGGCTTGCTGCTATCGTCGGGGCTCGCGGTGGGCAAGGGCTCGGAGACGATAACGACACTACGGCGCTCGTCGGTGGGCGTGCGGCCGTACTCGGCACTGCTCGAAAACACGTTTTTTCGGGGCGCAGCAGCTACGTACCAACTCACGCCGCGCTGGGAGGCCACGGCTTTTGCCTCGCGCAAAAGCATCGATGCCAACTTGCAGCAGAGCGCCGACTCGCTGGCGCAGTTCGACGAGTTTGGCAGCAGCTTGCTATATACGGGCTTCCACCGCACCACTACCGAGCTGGCCAATCGGCACAATTTGCAGGAAACCGTGGGCGGCGGCAACCTGGGCTACACCAGCCGCGATGGCAACCTGGCCGTGGGTTTCACCACCGTGGCTACGCACTACGGCACGCCGCTCCTCAAGCGCACCGACCCGTATAATCGCTACGAATTCAGCGGCCAGAACAACGTGGCGCTGGGCCTGCACTACAGCTACGTGTGGCGCAATCTGCTGTTCTTTGGCGAAACGGCGCGCACCACAGGCGGCGGCCTGGGCACCGTAAACGGCTTGCTCGCCAGCCTCGGGCCGCTGGTCGATGCCTCGGTGCTGGTGCGGCATTACGATGTTGATTTCCACACCTTTTACGGCAATGCGCTGAGTGAGAACACCCGCAACATCAACGAAAGCGGCCTATACCTGGGCTTGAAAATCAGGCCAATTGCCCGCTGGGAAGTATCGGCGTATTTCGACCAGTTTCGGTTTCCGTGGCTGCGCTACCGGGTAGGTGCGCCCTCGCAGGGCGACGATGCGCTGTTGCGCGTGGCCTTCACCCCCAATAAAACCAGCCTGCTTTACGCCCAGTACCGGGTGCGCCTCAAGCCCCGCGACCTCAGTAGCAGCCTCGGGCGGCCAGTGCCGCTGCCGGGCCAGCAGCTGCGCCACTCGCTGCTGCTCTACTACGATACCCAGCCCACTACGCGCTTGGGGCTGCGCACCCGCCTGCAAGCATCGCGCCTGCGCGACGACGATAACCTGGCCTGGCGCAGCGGCTACGTGTTGAGTCAGGATGCTACCGTGCAGCTCGGGCGGCGGGTATCGCTCACGGCGCGCTACGCGCTCTTCGACACCGACGACTACGACACGCGGCAATACGTTTTTGAAACCGACGTGCTATATGCCGTGTCGGTACCAGCGCTATACGGGCAGGGCACGCGGGCATATGCGCTGGCTCAATTTTCTTTCAATAAGCACTTTACCTTTTGGTTGCGCTACGCTAATACCAACTACCGCCACCAAGCCACCGTGGGCACAGGGTTGGAGGAAATTCAGGGGGCAGCGCGCTCGGAAGTGAAGATGCAGGTGCGGTATCGGATGTAAAACGAAGTGGCACTCCGTTTCCGCATCAGAGTTACTTATCCCAACGCAGAAACGGAGTGCCACTTCGTTTTACAGCACTGCTACGCGCCTGTACTTACCAGCACCACTTGGGCGTGGTCGGCCTGGTTGATTTTACGGCGAAAATCCTGATACTCCGAATATTTGGTGGCGGGCAGCGTGGTGCCACCGGCCGGGCGGCGGGTTTCGAGCTGGCGCACGTATTGCAGCGTGCCATCAGGCAGGGTGGTGCAGGTGCTGGTGTAGATGCCATAGGCCGAAGTGAGGTGCACTGGCTGGGGCAGGTTTTCGGCACGGTAGCCAGCGGGTAAATGCAGCCGTACGGTATCCTGCATAAGGCTGGCGGCCGGCAGTGCCAGCGGGGATTGGCGCGGCCCCACCTGGGCTGGCAGGGCAGCTAGGCGGCCCAGCAAATTAGGCTCCACCAAGAGGCGGCGGCCGGCGGCCGTGGCTACGCCGGGTAGGTCGAGGCCCATTTGCTCGACCACGCTGGGCATGGCCTGCGGAGCGGACGGGGGCGCAGTCAGGCGCAGATTGGTAATAGTGAAGTGGTTCAGGCGGAGGTGGTTGGTTATATACTTTTTCTGTTCTTCGGGGTCGGCACCGTGTAGCAGCTGGGCGTATAGGTCCTGGGCCAGGCCCACGCGCTGGGTACGCACGGTGGCCTTGGCGCTGCCGGTGGCATCGAGCCAGAGGTCGGTACGGCGCTGCTGGCGATTGGCCTGCGCGCCGTAGCGCGGGGTGGCTACCAAGCGGCCGCCCTCGGGCGTGAGCAGCAGGGCGTGGCGGTTGCCGGTGAAGGAGCCCATGTACCCGAAAGCCTCGGTCTGGCTGGTGCATTCCATCCACACAGTATCGGCTGGGGTGCTGCCGTGGGCGGCCAGCGGCATGCACAGAATCACATGGTTGAACTGGCTGCTCGGGAAGCTGGTGCGCACGTCGGCGTGGTCGGCCCCGGCCCCTACCAGCGCCACGTAGGCGGGCAAGCCAGCGGCTTTCAGCATGGCACAAGTGTAGTTACTCAGGGCTTTGCAATCGCCATAGCCACCGGTGGCCACGGTGGTTGCGGGGGCGGTTTGCCAGCCGCCCAGGCCTAGCTGTATCGACA
>CAXUKA010000106.1:13931-17022 GCA_964251335.1 uncultured Hymenobacter sp. | reverse complement strand
GGGCCGCTCTTTTTTTTTGCCTGGGGCATGTTGTTGGGTGGATGGCTGAAGCCCGACCATAGGAGAACGTGCTCAATCCTGAATTTGGGGTAGCGGTTGTGCTTATAAGGGCGTACTTTTAACTCCGGAAGGAAGGTCGCGGCGGAAAAATCTACTACTGATTGTCATGAATTCGCTGCCTTACGCCCAGGAAACCTTGTTTTTTCAAAATCAGGCGGGCAAGCTTTACTACCAGCCGGCCGGCTACGTGCGCCTGGCTTGGGCCGCCGAGCGGCAGCCGCTCGACGTTATCCAGGCGTTTTACGAGCAGGCCTTACTGTTGCTTTTGAGCAGTGGTGTGCGCCGCATCCTGTCCGACCACGGCCAGCGCCCCCCGCTGCCAGCCGCCGCACAGACGTGGCTCACCAACGACTGGATACCCCGCGCCATGACCCAAGCCCGCACCCATCACTGCGCCGTGGTAGAAGGGGCCGACCCCATTCACCGCCTCGCCTTGCAGTCAGTAGTTAGCACCGCGCCAACTGGTTTCTTATTCAAGCGCTTCGACAATTTTGAAGCCGCTGATGCCTGGCTGCGCGGGCTAATATTGTCAGTGTAAATAACTGGTTATTTGTGTGGTAATGTCATGCTGAGCTTGTCGCAGCATCTTGCTCACTTCGTTGCTAATTGTAGTTGATTACTGCGCCAAGCAAGATGCTGCGACAAGCTCAGTATGACGGACGTTATTCCTATAACTTTCTATCAGTAATAAAAAAAGCCCGGCCGTGAGGCCGGGCTTTTTAGTATCAGTTTCTCGCTAGCTTATTGCTTGGAGAAATGCTTCACGAAGGTGTTCTGGCCATCGCTGGCGCGCAGCAGGTAGAGGCCAGTGGCCAGGCTGCTCACGTTCACTTCGCCGTTGCCGAGGTAGCGCACGCTGGCTTTCGCACCGCGCACATCCAGTACTTCTACTGACTTTAGCTCGGCACCCGAGCTGAGGCTCAACTGAAGCACTTCGCTGGCGGGGTTGGGGTAGAGGCTGAGCTCGGCCCCGGCATCCAGCGTGGTGGTGGCGGTGAGGCCGGCCGGCACGAGAGTGCTACCGCCCGTCACGGTAATGCTGTAGTCTTCGGTTTCGCCGTAGCTGTAGCTGCCGCAGCTGGTGGTGGCTGAGTTGTCGCTCATCACCACGCGCAGGCGGGTTTTGCCGGTTTTGGCAGTGCTGGGCACGGTGAAGGTGCTGGTGCGGATAGCGGCGCTGGTGCTGGCGGCCGCGCTCACGATGGTTTCGCCGGTGTCGCCGAAGTCGCCATCCTGGTTCCAGTCAGCATAAATCTTGAAGTACTCCGAGTAAGCCGAGCTCACGAAGCCTGCCGAGTAGCTGATGCTCTGGCTCGAGCCGGCTGCCACGCTGGTGCTGCTGGCCGTGCCGTTGTAGTAGCCGCCATCGGCAGTGCTGGTGCGGGTAATGCTGCCAATAGCTACATAGTCAATGTACTCATACGATACGCTGCTGCCCTTGCTGGCGCAATACGCAGTGGTAGGCGGCGGCGTAGTGGTGCCACCGTATGCAGCCCCAACGCCCACGGCGTACCAAGCGTTGGTCACGGCTTGGGTCTGGGTCGAGGTTGCGCCAAACAGGTCGGTCGCGGCGCTGATGGTGGCAGTGCGAGCGGTGGCGTAGGTTGCGCTGGAGGTTAGGTACACGCTCTCGGCGCGGAACAGGATTTTGGCTGCGTCAGTCAGGCCCAAGCCCGTAACTGAGTAGGCGTTGCCTACTTCGTTGGTGCCGCTTTTGCCTACCGAAACCAGGTAATACCAGTAGTTGAGCACGCCCGAGTTGGTGTGCACGCCGCCATTGTCGGAGGTGCCGGTATACCATTTAGAGCCTTTGTAATAAGCGGGTTGGCCATACAGGTTGGGGTTGCTCATCGAGCGCAGTGCGCCGCCAGCCTTCATGATTTCCTCGCCGATATCCCAAGTCGATTTGCCAGTTAAACCCAGCTTGTCCACCGTGTACTTTTCGACGCTGGCTCCCCAGCAGTCAGAAAAGCCTTCATTCAGCGCGCCCGATTCGTTGGAATACGTTAGGTTGGCGGTGCTAGAGCACACGGCGTGGCCGATTTCGTGGCCGCACACGTCGAGCGCCGTCAGCGGCTTGAAGGTGGTCGCGCCGTCGCCGTAGGTCATGCGCGTGCCATCCCAGTAGGCATTTTCGTAGCTGGTGCTGTAGTGCACGTAGCTCAGGATTTTGGCCCCTGCGTTGTTGTAACTATTGCGGCCGTGGATGGCTTTCCAATAGTCGTAGGTGCTTTGGGCACCGAAGTGCGCATCACCGGCCACGTTGTCGTAGTTGGCGTTGTTGTATTCGGCGGCCGTCCAGTTATTGTCGGCATCCACAAAGTCTACGTTGTTGTAGGTGGTGCCTTTTTTCAGGTTATAGGTTTCGATGCCGCTACCGCGGGTGTAGTCGCGCAGGTGGTAGCCGCCACCGGTGGCAGTTACGGTTTCGTCGGCCAGCGAACGGGTGCCACTATAAGCTGTGGCAAACGTGGCCGTGCCCGGCGTAGTAGCGTGCTTGATTATAGCATCGCGCAATACCACGTCACCCGTCTGGGCATTCACGTAGTAGTAGGCGCGGCTCACCGGAGCCTGAGCGTAAATATCAAATTTCCAAGCTAGTACCAATGGGCCAGTTTCGGGGTCCACCCGGAAGTCGCGCACAATCACCAGCTCGCCCTGGGGCTGGTAGCTGGCGGCGGGGTTGCCGGTCTGTTGTTTGAGGTTGGCTTCTTCAGCGGCATCCTGCCACATGTATTTTTTAGCTCTCACGGTGGCCAAGGCGCGGTTTAGAGCGGCGCTAGCCGAAAGGCCGGGCGTCACGCTGAGTTGGCCAACCTTCTCATAGTCACCGCTTAGGCTTTCTACGGCTCCGCCACGGGCGTGCACCGTGTAGGTGGCGTGCTCGATTTTCACGCCTTGGTAATACTGCTCAAACTTTTGGTGGCTGAAGCCGAGCTGGTCGGTTTCGACGCGGGCCAGGCGCATTTGCTCATCGTTGCCCAAGCCTAGCTGCTCGCGCAGTACAAAGGCACCATCGGCAGCGCTGGGC
>CAXUKA010000106.1:0-13921 GCA_964251335.1 uncultured Hymenobacter sp. | reverse complement strand
ACTCAAGGAGGGTGGGCTGACCATCAGCGCCCAATTCTTTCTTCTGAAGGCGCGCGCCATCCTGGGCGCTGGCCAACTGGGGGAGCACGACAACGCCTAATGCAATAGCCGCAACCGTAGTGTACTTGTGGGACATAGAAGTAATTGAGGATTGGAAAAAGAACATTTACCTAGTGGTTGTGCAAGGTATATTTTTTTCTTAAATCAGCAGCTTGTGCTGGTGCCTAAGCAGTATTTTACCTGGACTATACAATCTTCATCAATAAAACAGGTACGAAAAATGCTAACAAGCATGCAAGGGCCTTTAGGCTGACAGCTAGCGCGATTTTGTGTTGCCGGAATACATTTTATGTATAAATATAGTTCTATGTTTTAGCAACGAAAAAATAATTATTTTAAGGTAACACAGCTTCTTGCTTAGCTTTTTTAGTAAATAAATTTGGCAAGAAAAAATTATATTTTTCCTTTGCTGGTTACGAGGCTCATTGAGGTCTGTTTCGGCCACCAATATGACGGTCGCGCCCGACCTGCGTATAAGTGGTTTTTAGCAAAACACATTTCGCGTATGCGTGATACCTGGATTCGGATTGGCCGCTGGTCGCTGCTCGCGGCTGTAGGAGGAGTATTAATTGCCGGCGCAACGCGGGCGCACGCCCGCCGCCGGGCTAAAGACTCGGCCCAGGATAGCGGCCTGTTTGCTGGCTCTACTACGCCGCAGTTGGTGGCTAAGCAGTTCAAGTTTACCGAAGGCCCAGCGGTAGATAAGGCTGGTAACGTGTTCTTTACTGACCAGCCCAATAACAAAATATGGAAGTACGACACCCACGGTCAGCTCTCGGTATTTATGGACCCTGCCGGGCGAGCCAATGGCATGTATTTCGACCGCCGAGGCAACCTAATCGCCTGTGCCGATGAGAAAAACCAGCTCTGGTCCATCAGCCCCGATAAGAAGGTGACGGTGCTGGTCGACCTGCCGCCCGGCCAGCGCCTAAACGGCCCCAACGATGTGTGGGTGGCCCCCAACGGTGGCCTTTATTTCACCGACCCTTACTACCAGCGCGACTACTGGACGCGCACCTCGCCCGAGCAGCCGGGTCAGTACGTGTACTACCTGGCTCCTGGCCAGCACGAGCCCACCGTGGTCGAAACCAGCCTCAAAAAGCCCAACGGCCTCATCGGCCCGCACGATGGCAAGAGCTTGTATATAGCTGATATCGACGGCAATAAAACTTATCGCTACCAGCTCGGCCCCAATGGTGCGCTCACCAGCCGCCAACTGTTTGTGAACCAAGGCTCGGATGGCATGACGCTAGACGAGCGCGGCAATGTGTACCTCACCGGCAAAGGCGTTACCATCTACAGCCCCAGTGGCGAGCGCTTGGCCCACATCGACGTGCCCGGCGACTGGACCGGCAACATCTGCTTCGGTGGCAAGGATAGGAAGACGCTGTTTATCACGGCCTCGGAAGCGGTATATATATTGCCCATGCGGGTTAAAGGCGGACAGTAGGTGTAATTCTAACGGGCAACCCCACCCCCGGCCCCTACCCTCTCCCGGAGGGGAGGGGCCGGGGGTGGGGTTGCCCGTTAGGGAGCAACAACTCAGCTCACAGCCAGCGGCACCCGAACGCTCACCACAAAGCCGGCCCCTTGCGCTGCCGGGCCATACTGCGCCGTGCCACCCAATGCCGCCGCCCGCTGCTGCATATTGCGCAAGCCATGCCCCGAGCGCCGGCCAACGCGAGCCACTTCGCCAGCTAAAACTAGTTCTGGGTTATTGCCATCATCTTGGATTTCAATAGATAGCTGTGAGCCTTGCTGATGCAAACTCACCTGTACCTGCGTAGCGCCGTGGGCATGCTTGAGTACGTTGTGCAGGCTTTCCTTGTAAATCAAGTAGAGATTGCGGCGCAGCAGCACAGGCAGGCGCTGGGTCGAAAGCCCCTCGCTGGCCTCGACCGTGACGGCGATATCGGCGGGTAGCAATACCTCGTGGGCATAGTCGCGCATGCGGTCGAGCAGGTTGGGCAGGTGGTCGTTGTGGGCATCGAGGCTCCACACTACATCATTGAGCTGGCGCACGGCCGAGCGGCTGGCCTCGGCTATCTGGCCGAGCTGCCGACGATGACTGGCGGGGTCGGCCAGACCAACTTGCAGCAAGTCGCTTTGCATCGAAATCTGTGAGAGTAGCGTGCCTACATCGTCGTGCAGGTCGGCGGCGAGGCGGATGCGGAGGGCAGCCTCGCGCTGAGCCTGATGGTGGCGGTAGCGCCAGAGCAGGCCGCCACCCAGCACCAATGCCAACAAGCCAAGCCCGCCCAAACCCGCCAGCTGCTGGCGGTGGCGCAGGCGCTCCAGCTCCTGAGATTGGTCATCGAGCCGGGCGCGAGCCGTGAGCAAGGCCACCTGCTGCTCGGCGCGGTCGGTGTCGAAACGGGCGCGCTCTTTTTGCACCAGCTGGTCGCTTTCGCGGGCGGCGCGGGCACTATCAGCAGTTTGTATCTGGTGGCTGCGCCGCAGGGCCTCGCGGAAATCACCGCGCACAGTGGCCACGCGCTCCAGTACCAACAGGGCGCGAGTGTTTTGCAGCAGCTTCGGGCCTTGGGCGGCAAGGCTGGCCAAGGCCCAGCGCTCGGCTTCGGGCCACTGGTGGGCTTTGGCATAAATCTGGGCCAGCGCACCCATTTCGGTGGCTGTCTGGGTAGTTTGGCCCAGCTGCTGACAGAGGCGCATCGCTTTTGTCTGGTAATAAATGGCCGAGTCGCGTTGGCCAAGGTCGGCCATTGCCCCGGCTATACTGCCGTAGCATGCAATAGCATTGCCCTCCAGGTGCTGCCGACGTAGCAGCAAAATGCAGTTGCGGTAGTAGGCCACGGCTTCGGCCGAGCGGTGGCGACTCCAGGCGATATTGCCTAAGGACTGATAAATGGGCGCTTGCAGCTGTTCGTCGTGCAGTTGCTGCGCGGTAGCCAGTGCCTGGTGGGCATAGCGGTCGGCTTCGGGCAGTCGGCCGAGCTGGTGTAGCACGGTAGCCAGGTTGCCCAGCGTCGCGGTTTGGTCGGCGGCCCGGCCCAGGCGCTGCTGCTGGCGGGCGGCGCGCAGCAGCACGTAGGCCGCCGAGTCGCCCCGACCTTGGTAGAGGTAAATCACGGAAGCCGTGCCCGAAAGGTCGGCCTGAGCGGCTGTGTTACCCAGCTGGCCATACTCGGCGTAGGCGCGGTGCAGGTAGCGCAGGGCTGGCCCCAACTTATCGGTGTCGCCGAGCAGCCAGGCGAGGTAGCTGTGGTTGTCGGCGCGCCAGGGTAGGGGTGCGGTAGCCAGCAGGCGCTCGGCGCGGTGCAGCAGCGGGGCGGCGTGGGTAGGGTCACCGATTTGAAGCAGCAAAAAGGCCCGCACGCTCAGCGCGCGGCCCACGCCTACCGAATCGGCCCGGCGGGCGGCTAGTGCCTCGGCGGCGCGAGCGTAGCCCACGGCCCCGGCCGAGTCTTGGGCGCTAGCGTAGGCGGCGGCCACGCGCAGCCACGCCGTTTGGCGGGCGGCATCGGTACGGGCAGCGGCCACAGTGGCGCGTAGGCTATCGGGAGCGGGTGGGAGAGAGGGAGGCGTAGTCGCCCATGCAGCCGAGCTACTCAGCAATAGCATGATAAGCCAGCGAACACCTTTCTGCATAAATCAAATGCATAGGCAATTACCTATGCTGCCAGAAAGATAGTGCCTTGACTGTGAGGTGGAGCTTATTTGGTGCTGCGCCACCGGCTTCGTTCTTGTGCAAGGACAAGTCTACTAGCTCCGCAGATTATTGGCTGGCAGCACTGCCAGGCGCATAAGCAGCCTCAAAAAAAACGTCTCAGCAACTGGAATAGAAGGGAGTACCTTATTCCAGCTGCTGAGACGATAAGCTTAGTCTACCGCTTCTAGACGCGGCTAACGAGCCCGGCGGTGGTCGCGCAGTTTTTTGAGGCCAAGCGCTACCCCGCTGGCTAGCAACAGCGAAGCACCTCCGTCGAGGGGAACGGCGGCGGGAGTAGGGCTGGGGCCGCCCGTAGTAGGCGATTGTGCCAGGGCCGGAGTGGCAGCAAGCAGCAGGCAGACCAGTGCACTGCCCAGGGAATTCAGGAGTGTATATTTTTTCATTGGAAAAAGGAGCTAGGGAAGATGGGGGGAAAATCAGGAGCAATATAGCCCAGACTAGCTTTCGTAGTCTGGGCTATATTTGTTTTTCTGATTATTGCTGAATAACTAGCCGTTTAGACACCTTAGCGTCGCTGCCGGCCAGCTGCAAGGTATATACCCCCAGCGCCAGGCCCGAAACATTGAACTGCGCCGTAGCGCCGGCCGCCGTCATGGCCAGCTTGCGCTGGAGCACGACCTGGCCGAGCTGATTGTAGAGCGTAGCCGTGACCGTGCTGCGGTCGAGCTCGGCGGGCACTACCAGCGTAAAGCTGTCGTGGGCCGGGTTCGGGAACAGCTGCACCAGCTGGGCCATAGCGGCATTGTTGACCGCCAGCGCAGTAGCCGGGCCAAAGTACAAGCTGAAGCGACCTGGCATGGCCGTGGCGGCCGCCGTGAAGCTATATAGCGGCTGCTGCGTCAGGTTGATGCGAGCACCGGTTTCGGCATCGAGCAGAAGCACCTGGGTGGCGCTGGCGAAATTGGCCAGGTTGGTGGCGTTCAGGGTGTAGGTGCCGGTGCTGGGCACCTGCACATTGAGTGGCACGGTGGTAGGCACGGCTGCATTCAGCGGGGTCAGGCCATTGATAGACAGCTCGCTGCCGGTGATGTAGCTGCTGATGTTCATGCCCGACGAATTGGCCAGCTTATAGGCATCGAAGTGGGAATCGAAGCCAGCTGTGGCGCCTTGCTCGAAGTACACCGAGGTTTCATCGGCGAATTGCAACGAGTTGCCTTGTAAGCTCAGCGTCACTTGGGGGCGTGGGTCGGTGGCGGTGGTGCGGTTGAAGCTCGGCGTGGTGCTGAAAGTCGTCACGCGGGCGGCGTTGGTCAGGGTCAGGCTGCCGTTGGTGCTGCCCGGCGTAGTTACCCGCATAAAGAAGCCTTGCATGGCGGCTACTAAGGGGCTGCCACCCATGCCGTTGACATAGCCACGGTACTGGCCCACGTACTGGCCAGTGCTCTGGTACACGTACACGGCATCGTCGAGGTTGGTGCGCGTGATACCGGCCGTTTGGCTAAAGTCGAGCGGCGATGGGTAAGGGTTACCCAGTAGCTGCCAGCCGCTCTGCACCTGCGTGCCACGAGCAAGGCTACCCCGCGTTTGGGTGCCGTTGTTAAACGTGCCCATCAAATCGACCACCGAGCTAGCCCCGATGTTCACGGTATAGCCGCCCAGCACGGTCATCACGTCGCTGGCCTGGGGCACCACAAAGCCCATATCGAAGGCTGCCGCTGTATTGGCCGCGCTGGTTACGCGCGACTGGTCGTAGGCGTACACGTTCGGGAATGGTACGGTAGCGCTCGGGTTGGTAGCCGTGTTGTAGGCCGTGTTGAATACCGGATTGAAGCTCGGCGTATTGCTGGCCAAGTCGCTGAGCATGGTGCTCACCACCGGCGAGCTGTAGTGGCGGTAGCCAGCGCCCGAGTTGAAGGCCGGGTCGATGGCGCGCTGCATGGTGGCCGGGCCAGTTACGGCGCCGTTGGTGTTCACCACGAGAGCGGTGCCGGCGGTGGGTGTCGAGAGCAGCGTCAGCATCTGGCTGGTGCTGGTAATCAGGTTGCCATTGGTCAGGGTCACCAGTTGGGCCACACTTACGCCGCCATTGTTCAGGGTTACGCTAGCGGCGTTGTTCACGGTCAGGCCGCGTACTCGGCTGGGCAGGCCCGTGCCGGTGGTCTGGGCATCGCCGCCGATGTACTCATAGGTAGCATCATTAGAATAGGTGCGGGTGCCCGCCACCTGAATGGCCCCCGTAGTGCCCGTGGCCGCGATGCCATCGCTGGCACACACGCGTAGGGTGGCGCCGGCTTGCAGCACAAAGCTGCCGGGGCCAGTGATAGCCTGGCAATTAGTAGCCAGGACGCCCTGCGTGCTCAGTACGCCGCCCGTTTGCACGGTCAACGTGCCGTTTACTACGATGGGGCCGTTGAACGAAGCCACGCCACCGCTGGTGATGGTCACGTTGTTATACGTGCCCGACTCGACCGGCATAGGGGTGCTCACCGTCACGTCGGGGTACACGACGGCATTGGTCGGGCCGCTGGCCGAGCCGGTGCCCACCCACGGCGTTTGCACGAAGGGGAAGGTGGCCCGGATGGTCGTGTCGTTGGCTTCTACGCCCGTGGTGTAGCCCAGCACGCTACCGAGCTGCGCCGTTACGGGGTTAGTGGTCGTGTTGCTGAAGTCGTCGTACCACAGGCCAATGGCCGCTAGCACTACGCCGCTCACGGCCTTTAGCTCAATCTGGTCTACAGCATCCTCCAGGCGGCGGCCGTTGGGGAAGCCATCCATATTAGGAATGAATTCCAGCGTACTGCGGGTGTTGTACGGAGCCACAGTAAGACCCAGCACCGCCGCATTAAGCAGACCTTGGTTGCTAAAAGCAGGATTGGGGGAGCCATTGACGGTGCGCGGGGTGGCGGGCACGGCCATATTCAGGCGCAGCATATCGCCGATTACAGGTAGGAAGTTGTTGATAAACGGCTTGCCTGCCGTGAGCGGATTTACCCCGGTGCCGCCAGCAATCGGTGTTTTACCGGTAGCCAGCTGGTACGGAATCAGGTTGGGCACGCCGGTATGGAAAATGGGCTTAATATCAACCGAGCGGGGCATACCCGGCTGGCCACTATTCAGCAAGTATTCGCCATAGCCAGCAGGCGACGGAGCCAGGGCCGTGCCAGCGTAGGCACCGGGGGTAGCGCTATAAAGAGCGCTCAGGCCTGCCGCCCCATTGCGGAAGTCAAAGCCACTACCGAAACCCGGTTGGCCCGCTAGCGACTTGCTTTGGATGCGCAACGGCTTCACATTTGGAATGGCCTCGCCGTAGTACGTCTGGCCAGTAGGCTTGGGAGCCGCGCCGTTCACCGGCACATTGTCGGCCATGTACAAACCCAGCTCGGGGTTCGAGAGGTAAGTATCAGTCACGGCTGCCTCGTTGCCGGGGGTGCGGGCGTTCCAGGCATCCTTGCTCCCGATGGGGTTAATTACCTCATTGGTAAGCGGCATGCCCAGGCGCGATACCTGCACCCAAGCGCCGCTGTTGGTGGGGTTGGCGGTGCTGCTCAGCGTTTGCATGGCGGGGCGGCTGGCCGAAGCCCACACCCCAATGATGTAGTCGCTGTCCAGGATAGTGGCCGCTTGGCTGATAGTCTTACCCGCTTTTTGCAGGTTTTCAACCGGAATGCTCAGCGCAATGCTGTGGCAGTTTTTGCGAGCCAGGCCATCGGTAGGGGTGCCACCACCGCCGGTAGCGCCTCGGACGTTGGCCAAATCAAAAATCGCCCCCAGGTCAGCAAAGAACGGGTCGTCGGCCGGACCGCACAAGATGCGCTCGCCCGTAGTGGCCAGCGTAATGGCATTGAGGCGGCGGTCGGTGTAAGTAGTAGTCGAGTTCAGCCCCGCCGCCCCGTTGATGGAGCGCGGCCCAATATTGTTGGGCGGCACCACGCCATTGCTCACGATAACAGTCGTGCCGCCTGACGTTATTTTCTCGCAGGTGTACGTAGTTCTCAGGTTCTGCGCGCCCAGCCGAATGTTGAAAAACGTGCTGGGGTCATCGTTCGTCCGCGTAAACGTGAAGCGGTACGTGATGTCGTCGCCCGTAGTGGCAGTCTGGTTTTTGACGTGAATCTCGTAGCGCACGTTTTCGCCAAACGTCGAGTAGTTTGGCCCGCCGTGCGGAAGCTCAAACGGGATATAGTTGGCGATGATGATGATTTTACCGGCGTCGTTGGGGTCCTTAAAGGCGTAGAGGTCGGTATTATCGGCCACCGGGTCGTCGGCAATCAGCGGGGCCTCGCGGTGCGAGGAGGCCTCCAGGGGCGTGTAGCGCAGCTGGCTCCAGGTGGCGCCGCCGACTACCGCAGCCGCGAGCACAGGCAGCGCGACGTAGGTACGTAACTGTTTGGTAGTCATTTTAGATAGGCGATAGCAAAGTGAGACAATGAGTTAGCGACGGATGCGGGTGCCCTGCCACGGTGTCTGCACGTAGGGGAAGGCGGTGCGGAACGTCGTATCGTTTTTCTCGACGCCAGCCGTGAAATTCAGCACCCCTTTCAGCTGTGCAGTGGCGGGCGTAGGCGAGGTACCCGGCGTGTAGTCGTCGTACCACAGCCCGATGGCGGCCAGCACGGCCCCACTCACGGCCTGCAACTCAATTTTCACTACTTCGTCTTCGAGGCGGCGGCCGTTGGGGAAGCCGTCCATATTCGGAATATTCTGGATGGCCGTGCTCCCGTTGTAGCGCGAGTCGGTGATACCCAGCACCGCAGCGGCAATCAGGCCCTGGTTGCTAAAGTCGGGCGAAGTGCGCGGGGTGGCGGGCACGGCCATGTTCAGGCGCAGCATATCGCCCAACACTGGCAAGAAGTTGTTTACGAAGGGCTTGCCGGCCGCTAATGGGTTGCCGTTTTTGCCTGTAGCCAACTGGTAAGGTGGTAGATTAGGCACCCCGGTATGGAAAATCGGCTTGATATCAACCGACCGAGGCTTGCCCGCCACCAGCAGGTAAGGGCCGTAGGTGGGGTCGGCAAAGACGGTGCCGGCGCGCTGGGCCGTCGTGAGGCCCGAGAGGCCAGCTGCGCCATTGCGGAAGTCGAAAGCACCCAGCGATTTGGTTTGGATACGTAAGGCATTAAGCGCCGGCACAGCCTCACCGTAATAGTTGGCAGCCACCGTTTTGGGAGCGGCGGGCGCTACCGGCACGTTGTCGGCCATGTAAAGACCTAGCTCGGGGTTCGAGAGGTAGTCGTCGGTTATGGCCGCCTCGTTGTAGGGCGTGGTGCGGTTCCAGGCATCCTTGGCCCCAATGGGGTTGATGGCCTCGTTAAACAGCGGCATGCCGATGCGCGACACCTGCGTGTAGGTACTGGTATAGCTCGTGGTGCCAGTGGTGCCGCCATTAAGCGTACGAATGGCCGGGCGGCTGGCCGAAGCCCATACTCCAATCACGTAGTTGGCATCCAAGATGTTAGCCGCAGCAGCGGCCGTCTGGCCACCCTTTTGCAGCGTGGCCACCGGAATGCTCAGCGCTATCGAATGCACGTTGTACTTGGCGAGGCCATCGCGGGCGCCCCGGTTGGCCCGCAGGCCAGCCAGGTCGAAAACGGCCCCCAGGTCTACATAAAACGGGTCGTCGGACGAGCCGCAGAACACCTGCTCGCCGCCGCCGCCTGTGGCGGGCGTTACCGCGCCCTGCCGGTAGGCAGTGTACGAGGCCTGCCCCAGGCCCACCGGCGAGCCGCTGATGGAGCGCGGCCCGATATTATACGCCGGCACCACGCCATTGCTGACGATGGTAGTGGTGGTGCCACCCACGATTTTTTCGCAGGTATAGGTGGTTTTTAGGTTCTGCGCGCCCAGCCGTACGTTGAAAAACGTGCTGGGGTCGCTATTAGCCCGCGTAAAAGTGAAGCGATAAACTATGTCGTCGCCCGTGGTCGAGGCGTTGTTTTTGATGTGTATTTCGTAGCGAATATTCTCGCCAAACGTGTAGTAATTCGGCCCGCCCTGCGGAAGCTGAAACGGAATATAGTCCGCGATGATAATGATTTTCTCTGCGTCGTTGGGGTCCTTAAAAGCGTAGAGGTCAGTGTTATCAGCTAGCGGGTCGTCGGCAATCAGCGGGGCTTCGCGGTGGCTGCTGGCTTCGAGGGGCGTGTGCCGCAAGGTGCCCCAGGTAGCGAGCGCCGTAACCGCACATGCCCCGACCACCCATTGTAGAGGTCTGGTAAATTTTTTCATGGAGAACTTGAAAGGGAAAATTGGGAGGGAAATTGAAAAGCACTCATTCCCGCAAAGCCACCGGCCCTGTGAGGAAACTAATTAGACAATACCAAGCACCTCCAGCGCGGCCAACAGCCCCAAAGGCCGGTTAACCACGCTGAAAATAGCAACCTTACTGTAAGCTTATAGCAGAAACCAAAGGCAGCTAAGCTGCCCGAAAGCGTACTAATAGGCCAAAAAAATGGCCATTCATAATCTAACTCGGTACGACTAAAAAACGCAAGCTATGTACCGCAGCAACTAATTGATTATCTATAAAGTCTAGAACCTGACTTGGTAGTACGCATATATTCCCGCTTGCTGATACCTACGGAAATTTTTCCAGCTTGGACTTTAAGGAATGAACTTTTTTCAAGAAAAAGTTAACTGAGTAGAATCTGAATATAATTCGGGCCAAAACTGTCTTTCACCTACACATAGGAAAATTGCACATATGGAAGTTTAGGTAATCAGCAGGTGTACATAATTCGGGGCTGGCTGCTCAATCCGATTCGCAGCAATGCCCCTAATAGGCCATTAGGCTATTTCTGCGTCGCGCTAGCCGAACCACCAGGCACCAAAAAGCCCACCTAGCTGCGGGAATAATTTTTCCGCGTCTAGGTGGGCGTTAGAAATAAGTCAGTCTGCCGTTAGAAAAACAGGCTAGCGTTTACTTTCAAGAAAAAGGGCGTGCCGGGCGTAAAATTCAGTTCATTGACCGAGGCCATTTCACCGCGCAGCCGGCTGTCGGTGGCAAACTGTGCCTCGTTCCATTGCACGTTCAGCAGGTTTTCGGCCGAGGCACCTATTTGGAAACGCGGCCGGGTGTAGTTGGCCACGGCATCGAGCAGGAAATAGCCTCGCGCCCGGATGGCGTTGTCCTCCTGGGCCGGGCGGCTGTCGATGTGGCGGTAGCGCAGGCTGGCGCTCAACCCGTTGGGGTTCTTCAGCGTGAGGCCACCGATGCTGGTGAAGGTGGGGGCCAGCGGAATGTAGTTTTCGCCTTCGGGCGCATTCACAATGCGGCCGTGGCTGTAATTGACATCGGCATCGAGAAAGAGCCGCCCCGTGAGTTGGTAGCGTGCCGACACATCGATGCCGTAGCGTTGCGTCGGGCCGACGCTTTCGGTAGTGCCCTCGTCGCCCGAGTACACCAGCTCGTCTTCGAGGTGCAGCGTCCAGAAGGCGGCGTTCACCACCAGGCTCGGCACCGGTTTGAAAGTGCTGCCCATCTCGGCCCCAAGGGCGCGCGGCAGCGCATTGAAGTTGCCAGTGCCCTGTACCACACCCCGCGCATCGTTGGAGTGGAAGCCCAGGCCCGAGCGCACAAACAGCTGCACCGCCGGCGAAAGCTGGTAATAGAGGTTGAGTTTGGGCGACACTCGACCGCGCGTCACGCGCCCAGTCAGGGGCACGAAGCCGGTTGTAGAATCAGCCTTTTGCCCCCTAAATTGGAAAATAAACAAGTCGGTCCGCAGCGCCGCATTCACCGTCAGGCGGTCAGTCAGCTCCAGCGTTTCATCGAGGTAAGCGTTGATATTCTGCTCATACAGTTGGCCCACACTCACCGTATCCAGGATGCGGCGCTGGGCAGCGTGGCGCAGACCCAACTCCGAATCGTCGATGCGGGTGCCCAAGCCAAACACGGTGTGCAGATTGTGGCTACCGAGGTGGTCGTCGCGGTCGTAGGTGCCGGTGTAGCCGTAGAGGTTGCGGTGGTCGGTCTGGTTTATTTCGTCGCCGTTGACGGGGTCGTTTTTGAAGAAGGTGAAGTTTGAGAACAAGCTGAAATTGTAGCGCGAGTAATACACCTGCTGGCGCAGCACCGCATCGTGGGGCAAGGCCGTAGTCAGCACCGCCGAGGCATTGGTGCGGTTGGTGCTGCCACCCTCGCTGGGGTCGAGGCTACCGAAGCGCGAGATAAGACCCTCACTCACTGCGCGGTCAGGTATCTGACCGCTGGCATCCCAGTTAGAGTTGAAGTGCGAGCCCAGCAGCGTCAGCGAGGTTTTATCGGTGAGCTGGCCGGTGTATTTGAATAGCCCATTGAAGCGCTTAAAGTGCTGCGGGTTATCGAAATACGAATTGGTAAAATTGTACTCGGCCGCCACGTAGGCGCTCTCCGGCTTTTTGCTGAACAAATGGTGCGTGCCCAGCAGGTCGAGCATCACCAGCGCCCGGCGCGTGTCGAAGCGGCCCACTTCGAGCTTTATCTGACTGTGGTCGAGGCTGGTTTTGGTGGAAAACTCGCCCGCGCCCGCCGTGGCGAAGTCGCCGAAGCGCGCCGTATACGGGCCTTTGTACACCCGCAGTTGCTCCACCGTTTCGGGTATCACGAAGTGAAAATCGGCGTAACCCTGGCCATGGGCGTGGCTCACCATGTTCACCGGCAGCCCGTCGATGCTCACCGCGAAGTCGGTGCCGTGGTCGGCATCGAAGCCACGCACGAATATCTGTTCGGCCTTGCCACCACCCGCGTGCTGCGCAATGAACAAGCCCGGCACCAGCCGCAGCAAGTCCTGCGCCGAGTTGATGGGCCGCAAGGTTTGGTCGATGTGCGAGATGGCGGCCAGCGTCTGGTTGGGGTCGCGGGGCTGGCTCACGGTTACTTCGGCCAGGTTGAGGTTGGTGGTAGCCAGCGCGGCAGTCAGGCCTCGTACTTCGCCGGCTGTCAGGGTTATTTTGCTGGTTTTCAACTTGTAGCCCAACGCCCCAAACCGCGCCTGATAGGTGCCCGCTGCCAGCCCTGTAAGGCGGAACTGCCCCAGCGCATCGGTAGCCGTGCCGCCCGGCTGGCCTACCAGCGCCACGCTCACGCCCGCCAGCGGCTGGCCCGAAAGGGAGTCGGTAACCGTGCCGCGTAGTGCGGCCGTGCGCTGGGCCATCGCCGCTGGCGCACTCAATAGTAGTATAGCTGCCAGCAAGAGTTGCCAGCATAGTTTTTTATCCGTAAAAAATTTCATGCCAACGCATTAGCGGAGCTGTTGCGTACTTATCGGCAGTCTTAATATAAAGTGTGTAGAGACGCATCCTTGCGTCTCACGTCAGGCGAGTCTCACGCCAAACTGAACAACGACGAGACGCAAGGATGCGTCTCTACACCTATATAACAGCCTACTTAACAAGCGAAATCCGCAGCTCCAACGTGAAATAAAACAACCCGCCGCTTGGCCATTCCGGCCGCACGCGAACGACTCAGCGGCTGGGCAGCCACCGGGCCATGGGCAGTTTTAAGCGCGTTGGGGCGGTGGGTAGTCGCGCCCGTCTTGCCGGGTAGGTAGCGCCAGCGAAGGCAACGCCCGGTGCCGGGCCACCAGCTGCCACTGCCCAGGCACCAGCAGGGCTACTTCCGCAGAAACCGGACAATGCACATCAAGCCCTTTGAGCTGGGCCAAGTAGTGCAGGCCCGTGCCAGTCGGCAGCGGGCGGTGCACGGTGCGCTGGTCGCCATTGCAGCGCTCGAAGCAATCGAGGCGCAGATAGTTATGTTGCTGACATTCTTTGCTGTGCACGTAAGGGTGCGCCGCCGAAAAGAGTGGCTCCGGCGGCCGGCTCACGACCAGGCCCGTCCCCACTACCAGCAGGTAGTTGAGCAGCAGGAGCATCGTGAGCAACGAACGAAACATAAAAAAAAGCGACTAGCGAATTTTAGCGAAACTTAAGAACAACCGGCCTGGTCTCCGGGCAGCAATCGACTACTAGCGCAAACCAGTAGCTCAAGCACTCAAGCCATCAGCCGGCCGATGGTCCAGTAAGCGGCCACCAAGCCAATTACCACCGACACCGGAATGACGACCCGTGCTCGGTACCACGGCCGCTCGGCCGCCCAGCGCCCCACCAGTACCCAGCACAACAGAATAATAGTAATCTGCCCCAGCTCGACGCCCACGTTGAAGGAAATGAGCGAACCGAAGTAGTCTTTTTGTGGCAGTCCCAGCCCGGTCAGCGCCCCGGCGAAGCCCATGCCGTGCACCAGCCCAAACC
>CAXUKA010000105.1:0-17091 GCA_964251335.1 uncultured Hymenobacter sp. | reverse complement strand
GCAGTACGCTAAGGCCTCTTTCGCTTTAAAATTGAACTAGCCGAAAGTCGCCAGGCTCCCCTCTCCCGGAGAGGACGGGCCGGGGGTGGGGTTACACGCCAAGCGAGCACACTCACGCCTCCATCGGGTACTCGTCGCCCGCAAAAACCGGGGCCATATCCTTTTCTTCCTCTTCGGTAAACAGCCGCGAGCGGATGAGAAACCGCACGCCCAGCGGGATTTCCAACGAGAAACTAGCGCCCCGCCCCTTCACTACGTCCACCGTGAGCTGCGTGTGTTTCCAGTATTCAAACTGGCTGGCGCTCATGAAGAAATCGCAGCCGTGGATGCGGCCTAGCCACACGTCATTGCCGCCCACCCGAAACTCGCCCTTGGCAAAGCACATCGGCGAGGAGCCATCGCAG
The DNA here is from genome assembly GCA_964251335.1 of uncultured Hymenobacter sp. GTDB lineage: Bacteria > Bacteroidota > Bacteroidia > Cytophagales > Hymenobacteraceae > Hymenobacter. The sequence goes on along the minus strand of CAXUKA010000105.1, from coordinate 16,687 downwards.
CAGCCGCCGCTTTGGTGAAACATGAGCGGGCCGTGCTCGTCGCGGAGCAAGTCGATGGTGGCTTCGGCGGCGGTGGTGACGAGGACGCGGGGCGTGGACATGGGGAAATTGAAATGGCGACTGCGCCAGAAGATAACGAAAAAGGACGCTGGCATCTTAATTTAATGCCTTTGCCCAACTTATTGACAGGCAAGAAATAACTCTCCCAGTAATTTGGGGCTTATTGTGGAGGCCTGTTTAGCATTGGCTAGAAAAGCCACGACAATTTTATCGTCGGGGTAGATGAGCAGGAAACCACCGCCTCCCAACACGGCGCCATCGTGCCAGTAAACGCGGTGGCCGGTTTTGGTGGTTGCCACTTGCCAACCCAGACCGTAATGCGTAAGCTTGCCGTCGCGGGTGGTTTGGGAAGTGAATAGCAGCCGGGCCTGAGCAGGCGGCAGATAATCCTTGTCCAGCAGCGCGTTGCCGTACTTCACCAGGTCTTCGGCAGTTGATACTAATCCGCCGCTCGGGTATTTATAGCTCACATCGTCGGGCGGAGCAGGCTGACCACCTTTGCCGTACAAGTGGCTGCGGTCGGGCATGAGGCTATCCGCACGGTCGCCATAGGTGTGCAGCATCCCCAGCGGCAGCCAGATGGTACGCTGCATGTAGGGTAGAAAAGAAGTGCCCGAAGCTCCTTCAATAACTGCCCCAATCAGATTCCACCCAAATGAGGAGTAGAAGTAGCGGGTGCCGGGCTCAAACAGCAGCGGGTCGTTCTGAAATATGACTAGCGCTTGGGTGGCCGTCAGGTAGTGCTCGGTACGAATGGCATCGTGGCTATCGTCGGGGCGGTAGTGCCGGATGCCCGCCAAATGTCCCGCCAACTCCCGCGTGGTAATAGGGTAAGGCTTAGCCGAAAAACCGGGTACGTACTGCTGCACCGGTGCATCGAGGTCAAGCCGATGCTCGGTTACTAGCTTCACCAGGGCCAGCGAGGTCAGGGCCTTGGATACGCTTCCTACCCGAAACTGCGTCGTTGTTGTAACGGGCAGTTGGCGCGCCACATCTGAGTAGCCTATTCCTTGTGAGAGAACGAGTTGCCCCCTTACACTAGCTGCCACCTGAAAGCCCGGAAAGCCCAGACTCTGCTGAAACACCCGGAGCAGTTGAAGTGCTTGCGCTGGTGCATCGCAAGTTGTTGGCTTTGCTACGGAGGTAGTTTGGCGGTGCTTAGTAGCTGGCGACAGGTGCTTTTCTGTGCTCGCTGGCCCCACGCTGGCTTGGGCAGCGCTGCTACTTATCACCAGCAGGTTAGCAAGTAGCCGCCAACTAAACAGTTTTGTTTGCCAGGTCATCTTATTCGTTTGCTGCTAAGGCAAAGGGATGGCTTCGGAAGACGAAGGCTTTGCCTCAGCAAGAACGTTATGCTTAGTGAATAAAGGCTGTTGCTGGGTGCGCATCGGCATCAGCAGCGCAGCTTTTATTACACTAAGCATAACGCCCTGTGCTTCAATCGGGAGTTTCTAGAAGAAGCCCAATTTCTGCTGGCTGTACGAAATCAACATGTTCTTATTCTGGCGGTAGTGCGAGAGCATCATTTTGTGATTCTCACGGCCAAAACCAGAGGCTTTGTACCCGCCGAAGGGCGCGCCAGCCGGGTAGTCGTGGTAGCAGTTTACCCACACGCGGCCGGCCTCGATGGCGCGGGGCACTTCGTACAGCTCGTGCGCATCGCGGGTCCACACGCCGGCCCCGAGGCCGTAGAGCGTGTCGTTGGCAATTTCGATGGCCTCGGCTACTGTGCTGAAGGTCGTGACCGACACCACCGGGCCGAAGATTTCCTCCTGGAAAATTCGCATCTTGTTGTGGCCCCGGAACATGGTAGGCTGGATATAGTAGCCTTCGCCGAGCGCGCCATCTTCCTGAGAGTAGGCCTCGCCGCCCGTCAGCACTTGGGCACCTTCGGCTTTGCCTATTTCGAGGTAGCTCAGGATTTTCTCGAACTGGTCGTTCGAAGCCTGCGCGCCCATCATCGTGGTCATATCAAGCGGATTGCCGAGCTTGATGGCTTTCACGCGAGCAATTACGCGCTCGATAAACTCATCGTAGATGTCCTCATGCACCAGCATCCGCGAGGGGCAGGTGCAGATTTCACCCTGGTTCAGGGCAAACATCACCGCGCCTTCGATGGCTTTGTCGAGGAAGTCATCATCGGCATCCATCACGCTCTTGAAGAAGATATTAGGTGACTTGCCGCCCAGCTCCATCGTCACGGGAATGAGGTTTTCAGCGGCGTACTGCATGATGAGGCGGCCGGTGGTCGTCTCGCCCGTGAAGCTGGCCTTGGCGATGCGCGGCGACGAGGCCAGTGGCTTGCCGGCTTCGAGACCGAAGCCATTCACCACGTTTACCACGCCGGCCGGGATGAGGTCTTGCAGCAGCTCCATGAGCACCATGATGCTGGCGGGGGTTTGCTCGGCGGGCTTCATCACCACGGTGCAGCCGGCGGCCATGGCGGGGGCCAGCTTCCAGGTGGCCATAAGCAGCGGGAAATTCCAGGGGATAATCTGGCCGATTACGCCCAGCGGCTCCTGAATATTAAGCGATACGGTGGTCGCATTCAGCTCGGTAGCGCTGCCTTCTTCGGCCCGAATAACGCTGGCGAAGTAGCGGAAGTGGTCGACTACCAGCGGCAGGTCGGCGTAGGTGGTTTCGCGGATGGCTTTGCCGTTTTCCACACACTCCACGGCGGCTAGGAAGGGCAGGTTTTCCTCGATGCGGTTGGCGATTTTGTTGAGGATGTTGCTGCGCTCGGTGGCTGAGGTTTTGCTCCAGGTTTTGAAGGCTTCGTGGGCCGCGTCGAGGGCAAGGTCGATGTCCTCCTTGGTCGAACGGGCTACTTTGGTGAATACTTTACCGTCGATAGGCGACGGATTATCAAAGTATTGGCCCTTCACCGGGGCTACCCATTTGCCGCCGATGAAGTTGTCGTAGTGGTTTTTAAACTGCGGGCGGGCCACCAAAGTGGTGGGCGCTTCAAGTACTTCGGCCATGATAGGGTGGGATTTTTGAATGGGGTTGAAGAATGAGGCAAAGGTGGCCCGTTACCCTTTGGGGAAGGGTGTGGTATTGTCGCAAAAAATGACGAAATTGCCGCAAGTTGTTAGTGAGCCATTACTCACTAAATTTTGTCTGTAAAGACGTGCCGTTGTTCAGTCATGCAGAGCGCAGCGAAGCATCTCGCGTGGTGCAGTAATCTCTAACGTTCGCAAACGTTCGCACGCGAGATGCTTCGCTGCGCTCTGCATGACTGAACAACGGCTTTTTCTCTACCACTCTCCCACCCCATGCCCACCCGCGTTCATTTGCCTACTGCCGTGCCGCCGCTTGCGCTGGAGCGGTTGAACTCCCTGGTGGAAAACCGCACGGTTTTCGCGCTCGATGCGTATGAATTGAATATTTTCGAAACGCACCAGGCCGCGCACCGCGTGCCGCTGCGCCTCGATGGGCTGTCGCTCACGACTATGCTGCGGGGCAAGAAAGTGATGCACCTGCCCGGCCGCCCGGCCTTCGACTACCTGCCCGGCGAGTCAGTAGTAGTGGGCGAAGACGAATTGATGGAAATCGACTTTCCCGACGCCTGCCTTTGTCAGCCCACGCAATGCCTGGCCGTGGCCATCGCCCCCGACAGCATCCGCCAGACCGTTGACCTGCTGAACGAACATTATCCCCGCCTCGAAACCCACCAGCCCTGGGCCATGGCCGGCAGCGAGTACGCCCACCTCACCAACACCCCCGAGTTGACGGGCACCCTAGAGCGCCTGGTAGCCGTGTCGCGCACCACCGATGCGGCCAAGGACGTGCTCGCCGGCTTCACCTTGCAAGAGCTGCTGGTGCGCCTGATGCAGACGCAGGCGCGCCAGCTTATTTTCCAGGATTATACCAAACACCTTACTACCCACCGGTTTGCGGCGGTGGTGCAGTACATCAAGCAGCACCTCACCGAGCCGCTATCGGTAGAAAAGCTGAGCGCGGTGGCGTGCATGAGCAAGGCCACGTTTTTCCGCATGTTCAAGCGCGAGTTTGGGCTGACGCCGGTCGAGTACATCGTGCGCGAGCGGCTGGCCGAGGCCAAGCGCCTGCTGCGCCACCCGCTGGCCAGCGTGGCCGAGGTGTGCATGCGGGCGGGGTTCAATAATCTGTCGTATTTCCAGGCGCTGTTTAAAAAGTACGAAGGCGTGACGCCGGGCGTGTATAAAAAGCAGCACGCGGTGTAGCGCGAACTTTCCAGTTCGCGCACGAGCGCAGCGAGTATTCGGAACCGGATGGCAACGAACGTGAGGTGCTCGCTGGCGCTCACCCGCGAACTGGAAAGTTCGCGCTACTGCCCGTCAGCCAACCTTCATCCGTGGGCTTGGTTTACTACCCATGTCCGAAGTGCTACCGCTTACCCCGGCCCCCAGCCGGGCCACTGCCCCACCCCGCCAGCTCGATGCCGCCCTGGTCTGGCTCATGGCCCTCACCTGCGGGCTGGTGGTGGCCAATATCTATTACAACCAGCCACTGCTGGCGGCCATCGGTCGCACGTTTCACATCACGAGCAGCCGCGCCAGCCTCATTGCCACGGCCACGCAGGTGGGCTACGCGCTGGGCATGCTACTGGTAGTGCCATTAGGCGATAAGCTAGAGCGCAAGCGCCTGATATTATGGATGCTGCTTGGTGCGGCGAGCTGTCTGGCCGCCGTAGCCCTAGCCCCGACTTTCGGGCTACTGGCCGTAGCCAGCGTGCTGCTAGGTATGTGCTCGGCGGTACCGCAACTCCTATTGCCGATGGTAGCCACCCTGGCCCCCGAGGCCGACCGGGGCCGCATCGTGGGGCGCGTTATGAGCGGGCTACTTCTTGGCATTCTGCTTTCGCGCACGGTAAGCGGCTACGTAGGTGAGCACCTGGGTTGGCGCATGGTGTTTGAAGGCGCGGCCGGCCTGATGCTGGCCCTGGCCGCCCTCCTAGCCTGGCGTTTGCCGCACGATTATCCTGCTTTTCAGGGCACCTACGCTTCGCTGATGCAGTCGATAGGCACGCTCACCCGCGAGCTGGCCCCGCTGCGGCGCTCGGCGCTGGTGGGGGCCAGCATTTTCGCGGCGTTCAGCGTGTTTTGGACTACGCTGGCTTTTTACCTGGAAAGCCCAGCCTACCATTACGGCAGCGACAAGGCTGGTTTATTCGGGCTGGTAGGAGCCGTGGGGGCGCTGGCCGCGCCCCTGGCCGGCAAAGCCGCTGATACGCGGGGGCCGCGCTACGCCATCACGGTGGGCATTGTGCTGGCGCTGGCTTCCTTCGGGGTGCTGGGGCTGGGCGGCGGCTACCTAGTGGGACTGGTACTCGGCGTTATCCTACTCGATGTGGGCGTGCAGGCGGCCCACATTTCCAACCAGACGCTGGTGTTTTCGCTGCGCCCCGAGGCCCGCAGCCGCCTCAACACGGTGTATATGACGAGCTACTTCACGGGTGGCGCGCTCGGCTCGGTCATTGGCGGCCTGGCCTGGATGCACTTCGGCTGGCCCGGCGTATGCGCCGTGGGCGGGGCCTTTGTGGCGCTGGGGCTAGCGGCGCACCGGTTTTATGGGCGGTAGAAACTATTGCTAGTCTGTATGTTTGCTGGGCTTTTTAATGCTTAGCACAAGTCAGCATGCGTACAGCTTTATTCTCGCTCATAGTGTTTGGGGGGTTGGTAATTCTTTTGCTGGCAGGCTGGGTAGCGGCCCGCCTCACAGGGGCTTTACAGTGGTATACCACTCCTAGCCCTGCTAATGTACCGACGCTGCCCGTAGGCGACAATTTATTCTCTTCCAACCTGGTACAGCCCAAACGGCTCGATTTCATTGCCTACCAATACCGCGACCCGGAAGGCCAATCATCCGTTTGGATGCACCGCCTCTGCGGCCTGCCCGGCGATACCCTTGAAATGCGCCGGGGCTTGTTGTATGTCAATGGAAAAAACCTGGATGCGGGCCTGCACCTGCGGCACCACTACACGCTGGCCAATGCCGACTTTGCCCGGCTGCCTGCCGATGCGGCCCCCGATACCCTCAGTGCTGACCGCTTGGCGGCGCCTGATAGTATCGCCCGCATCGGCTTAACCGATGCCGATGTAACGCGCCAGCACCTACCCGCCCATCGCCTGGTACTAGCCCCCGGCTATCGCGATTTCATGATTCAGCAGACGCACAAGCAGCCCTGGAACCAAGATAATTTCGGGCCGGTGGTTGTGCCGGCGGGCTATTACTTTGTGCTCGGCGACAGTCGGCATAATGCCATGGACTCGCGCTACATCGGGGCTATTCCGAAGGAAAATTTTCGGGGTACTATATTGGGCAAGCACTAGCTGCGCTACTAAACGCTGGGGTGCTGGCTGGGCGTTTGTGCGACTGGCAGCGCCCACAACTGGGGCGAGTTTACCCCAGTCGCTCCAAACACGTCTGCAAGCTCGTACGCCAGTGCGGAATAGCCACGCCCAACGCTTGTTTCACCTTGCTCTTATCTATCACCGAATAAGCGGGGCGCGTGGCCTTGGTCGGGTACTCGGCAGTGCGGATGGGCACGGTGCGCACCGTCGTGTTGCTTATCTCAAAAATGGCCGTGGCGAAGTCGTACCACGAGGTAACGCCTTCGTTGCTATAATGATAGATGCCGTAGGCAGTGCTCTGCGCTTCGATGATGGTGAGGATGCAGCCGGCCAGGTCGATGGCGTAGCAAGGTGTGCCCACCTGGTCCCAGATGATGCGCAGCTCGTCGCGCTCGCGGCCCAGCTTGAGCATGGTTTTCACGAAGTTGTTGGCGTACTCCGAGTAGAGCCAGCTGGTGCGCAGGATGAAATACCGGTCGGTGAGCGGCGCGATAACCTGCTCGCCTTCCAGCTTAGTGAGACCGTAGACGCTGATGGGCTCGGCCGGGTCGGTTTCGAGGAGCGGCTGGTTGCCTGTGCCGGCGAAGACGAAATCGGTCGAAATCTGGATGAGCACCGTGCCGAACTCGCCGCACAGCCGGGCCAGGTTTTCGACGCCGTCGCGGTTCACTTTGCGGGCTATTTCTACCTCATCCTCCGCCTTATCCACGGCCGTGTAGGCGGCGCAGTTGATGACGTAGGCGGGCTTATGCTGCTCGAATAGTGCCCGCAAGCCTTCAAGATTGAGGATATTAGCCTGGTCTTCGGGAGGAAAGATGAGACCCAGCGTATTGCGTTCCTTGGCTACGTGTGCCAAGCATTGCCCTAATTGGCCTGAGGCCCCAAAAACCAGAATAGTACTCATGTACGGTGTTGCTTGCGGATAGAATGATGCCGCAAGTTAGCTCGCCTCATTAGGCGGGCGCTTATTTTTAATCGGCTCGAAGCGGCGCTCGCGGGGCTGTTTTTCGCTGAGATACTTCCAGTAGCGGCGCGGAATGTGGCGCTGGTGCAGCTTCAGGTTCTTGCGCTCGGGGATGTTGACGTGGTCAAAATAGGCTTGCCACAGGATTTTGAACAGCGGCTCGCGCTCGTCGAGCACCGTGGCCGATACCTCGCCCCGGCGCGGCGTAGTAGCCGTTTCAAACTCTACGATGGTCGTTTTACTTAAATCGTAGTACAGCCCGTAGCGGCGCTTCTTGTCAAAAATCAGCCAGCGCTGGTCAGCGTAGCGCTTGGCGAAGTGGCTGGCAATGAGCGGCAATACGTCAAAATCGGGCTCGATGGTGGCGTGAAATAGCTCATCCTGCGTTTTCTCGAAGCGCACAAACGCCTCCATGCGATGCTTCTCGCGGAAGAGCTGCTGCGCCAAGCGCTGGCAGCGACGCACGGTGGCATCGGCGTAGTTTTCGGAGATATCGCGGCCTGTGCGCAGCGCCATGTCGGCGTAGCGGAAGATGAGCAATTCGCGCTCTGGGTCTTCGCTCAAAAAAACGTGGTAGAGCCGCGCTCGCGCTGGCTCGGGCATAAAGCGCAGCAGGCCATCCCAAGTGCGGGTGGCCAAGGCTTCGTCGGTATCAATGGCTACGGCCTGAGTGAATAAACCACCTTGGGCCGCGCTTTCGGGCTGGATGCTATTGGGAGCCGAACGCTGGTCGTAGATGCGAAACAGCACCGTGAGCAGGCCTTCGAAGCTGCCATCGTAGGTGTAGTCGGCGGGCGGGTTGTGCAGCGCGGGCGCGGGCGGGCGCGCTGCTACCGGGCCAACGGCCGTGCTCGTGGGGCGCTGAAGCGGGGTTAATTGACTCACTGACGGATAATTTAAACCAATGACACAGGTGCGTAAGTCTTTGCCAAAAACGTACGTAGCAACTCGTTTACCGCCTCGGCTTCTTCTAGCTGCACCCAGTGCGTGGCCTGCGGAAAAAAATGCAGCGTGGCATTTTCACACTCGGCCAGACTGAGTTCGGCAAATTTTTTATTCAGAAACGTATCCTGCTCGCCCCATATAATCTGCAACGGCCCCCGAATGCGCGGCCAGCCGCTAACGGGCGTCCGGGTGAGGGCACGGTACCAGTTTATCATACTAGTAATGGCACCGGGCCGGTTCCAAGCGGTTTTGTAGCGCGCTAGTTCGGCGGGGCTAAAGGTGCCCGAGCGGCTGGTGCGCGCTAGCATTTGCGCCCCAAACTGCCAGTTGCGGCGGCTGAACAACCACTCGGGCACGCCCGGCAATTGAAAAAAGGCTATGTACCAGCTCCGCAAAAGCTGGTCGGGCGCTTGCCAGATATTGGTAACCTCAGCGTGCGGGTGTGGCACGTTGATGATGGAGGTGCTCACCAGCCGGTCTTGGTAGTGCGAGGCCAGGTACCACGACACAACAGCGCCCCAGTCGTGCCCCACGATGGCCGCCCGTGCGTGGCCCGCCGCATCGATAAGGCCGATAATATCAGCGGCCAGCGTGGGCAGCACGTAGTGCTCCATCCCTATCGGCTTGTCGCTCAAGTTGTAGCCACGTTGGTCGGGCACACACACGCGGTAGCCTTGCGCCACCAGCGCAGGTATCTGCGCACGCCAGCTAAACCAGTATTCGGGGAAGCCATGCAGCAGGATAACGAGGGGACCATCGGCGGGGCCGCACTGCACCACGTGCAGGCGCACGCCATTGGTGCGCACATCGTGGTGTTCGAGAGGGTAGTCCATGCCGGCTTGTACTTGCTGGGTTGCTGCCAGGGTTACGCCCCAGCTTACTTTAAGCCGCCGGGCAAAGGCTGCGTGGCCGATTTTTTAAGCGCCTTGCTAAAAAGATACTCAGTCACTTAGCCATGCTTATATTCGTCGCATCCCACCTAACCGCTTCACGCCATGCCTGCTACTGACCTCCTGGCCCCGCTGCCAAACGCCGACCACCGCGAAATGGGCGGCGTCTTGATTGATACCGTCCGCACCGGCAATTCGCGGGTGAAGCGCATTGTTTACCCAGTAGGTTTTCGCTGGTCGCAAAACCTCAAGCCGCTCATTGGCACCGAACTGTGCCAGCATGCACACGTTGGCTTTTTGGCCGGCGGCCACTTACGCATTCAGTACGCCGATGGCACGCTAGCGGATTTTGTAGCGCCGCAGGTGGTGGCCATCACGCCCGGCCACGACGGCTGGGTGGTGGGCGATGAAGCCGCCATCCTTATCCAGTTCGACTTTGAGGGCGAAACTGTGGAGCGCTTGGGGTTGCGCCGATAGCCTGCCTCAATACTAGCTTACGACTTAGCAGTTAGGCAGCTACATCTGTCTGCTCGGCCGCTAGGCGGGCGGCACGCGCAGCATCGTGCGCCTGCCGCAGCAGCGGCAGCAGCTCGGAGATGCGGCAGCAGCACGATAGGCGCGGAGCCTTATCAGGGCCGGGCAGGGCCAGCGGAGCAATGGCCGATTCGGCCGCTATGGTGAGGGAGGCCGACGCGTCGGCGGGAGCGCGGTGGGTGATTTTCATGACCGAAAATGTACCGGGATTATCCCCGCCAAGCGGCGGAGCAGGCTGAGCAATAGGCAGCTACTGCGCCACCAGCGTATCGGCTATGTAGCCGCTGGCAGTGTTAGCTACAAAATTCAAGTAATAGGTGCCGGCCTTGGTCGGCGTAAAGGAATAGACAGTTTGCACCGTAGCAGTGTTAGATGGGCAGTTACAGTCGTTATAAGCTACCTGTGGGCCAATTATATACGTATTAGCCGTGTTGCCAGTGGCCTGATAGATGCTGGCCAGCTGGCCGCACGTATTTTGCGGTATGTAGGCGAGTATGAAGTCGGCCTTCTGGTTTACGGCCACGGTTTTGGGGCCGGTTACCGCTACGTTAGGCTCCAGGATAGTGGCCGAGCAGGTGTCTTTGGAACTGCCCAGGCAGCTCGTGAGGGCTAGCGAAGCAGCAGCGATAGAGAGGAAGCGAGTCATGAGAAAGGCGATAAATGGGTTTGATACCGCAAGCTACTAGTACTATCGCTATCAATTTAGCTGGCTTGGGCAAACAAATCCAGCTGCTGCGTCACGAGGGCCGAGCGCACGGCCTTCCCTCCAAATAATACTTGCCGCCGAATCTGCTGCTCATCGAGTTCGCCCAGCCGGGCAGGGGCTGAGCCACGGCACGTTAGAAAGTATTTGGCGCGGCGCATTACCACGCCTAGCTGCTTGAGCGTTTCGGCCGAAAGCGGGGCAAAGCGCCGCGCCTGCACCATGCGCTCGGCCGAGCGCGCCCCCACTCCCGGAATGCGCAGCAGCATGGCCTTGTCGGCCACATTGACATCGACCGGAAAGAGGTGGCGATTGCGCAGCGCCCACGCCAGCTTAGGGTCTACTTCGAGGTCGAGGTAGGGGTGCGCGGGGTCGAGTATTTCGTCGGCTTCGAAACCGTAAAAGCGCATCAGCCAGTCGGTTTGGTAGAGGCGGTGCTCGCGCACCAGCGGCGGCTGGGTCACCTGTGGCAGGCGAGCATCGTCGGTCACGGGCACGTAGCCCGAGTAGTATACCCGCTTCAGGCCGTAGCCCTGGTAGAGGCTGTCGGAGAGCTTGATAATTTGCAGGTCGTTTTCGTCGCTCGCGCCTACTATCAACTGCGTGCTTTGGCCGGCGGTGGCAAACTGCGGCACTTTCTTAAACAGCGCCTTTTCCTCCTTATTCTGGATGATGCCATCGCGAATCTGGCCCATCGGGGTCAAGATTTCGGCGTAATTCTTCTCAGGAGCCAGGTTTTGCAAGGCCAGCTCCGAAGGCAACTCGATGTTCACGCTCAGGCGGTCGGCATACAGACCCGCTTCCTGAATCAGCTCGGGCGACGCGCCCGGAATGGTCTTGACGTGGATGTAACCGTTGAAATTGTGCTCGGTACGCAGCTTCTTAACAATGCGCACCAGCCGCTCCATCGTGTAATCGGGACTGCTGAAAATGCCGCTGCTCAGGAACAAACCTTCGATGTAGTTGCGGCGGTAAAAGTTGATGGTCAAATCCACCACTTCCTCTACCGTGAAGGCAGCACGCTTCACATCGTTGCTGCGGCGCGATACGCAGTAGGCGCAGTCGAAAATGCAGTGGTTGGTAAGCAGAATCTTGAGCAAGCTTACGCAACGGCCATCCTCGGTAAAGCTGTGGCAGATGCCCATACCTTCGGCATTACCAAGGCCTTTCTGCTCGTTTTTGCGCTTGCCACCACTGCTGCTGCACGACACGTCGTACTTGGCAGCGTCGGCTAGTATACTTAGCTTTTCCTGAATGCGCTCGTTCATGCTGACTAAATAAATTAGCGGAAGTAAAAGTAGAAGATGCTTTTGGGATTAGCAAGCTTTATGTAAGCTAATTTTTTTGGAAACAGTTCCGGCAATGCGCAGTGGCACGCAACTCTTGCGATGACTTGTGCTGCCACTTTGCCGAACAAGAATTTTTAGTGGATACCGACGAGCTTAGGGTTTATGCCGTATGACCGGCTTGTACTCCTCAACGAAGGGGTAGTACAATCCCCTGCGGGAGATGTCAACTACCACGCCCGGCCGGCGTATCTTGCGTAGTGCGTCCGCGCCGTATGCCGAAAGTCTGTCCTGCCCACCTTTTTTCACTGCTACTCATCTGGTTGCTGGCCCTTGGTACCCTGCGGCCAGCGCGTGCGCAAGAGTTTACCCCGCGCCTGGCCGTGCCGCCCGATTCGCTACGCGCGGCCGAGGATGCCACTGAGCTGCCAGCCGACTCCCTGGGCCGCCGCTTCGACGAGGCCCGCCTGCGCCTAAGCTTGCAGCGCTACACCCGGCGCGGCACTATTGCGGGGCGGGCGCTCCAGGCGTTTTTTCGCCTTACCCGGCCCCGCGAAGAAGACCACGGCCTCGATGCAGTGCTGCTAAACCGACAGTTCGACCAGCACAATTTCAAGATTGTGCGCCGCATCACCATCAACCCGCGCGATGCTTTTGGCTACAACCTCAACGACTCGCTGCGGCAGCCGCGCACGTTTACTGAGCGCGCTGGCAACGCCATTCACATTCGTACGGCTCCGGCGCGCATTCGGCAACTGCTACTGTTCAGGCCGGGCGAGCCGCTGCTACCGCAATCCTTAGCCGAGACCGAGCGCCTATTGCGCCAAACCGACGAGATTCTCGACGCTCGCGTACTAGTGAACGAGGCTACGGCCACCCGCGACAGTGTCGATATCATCGTGAATACCACTGATGTATTCAGCATCACGGCGGGCTTCGACGTGCGCAGCCCTACGCAGGCCATAGTGAGTGCCGGCGACCGCAATTTTCTGGGTTTGGGCCACCAGTTTGATAACCGCTACCAGTACGGGCGCGACCTACCGCAGAGCTGGGGCTACGAAGGCACGTACCAGGTGCCGTTTCGCAACTTTGTGTACGCCAGAGGCTACTATTTCAACGAGTTTGAGTCGCACTCGGGAGGCGTGGCGGTGCAACGCGATTTCTACTCACCCAGCACCCGCTGGGCCGGGGCACTCTCGCTCGATGCCTTCAACCTGCGCATCGTGCTGCCCCGTGATGCGCCCCCACAAGAAGGCCAGGAGCCCAATTTTCAGATTCGCTCCTTCACCAGCCAAAGCCTATGGCTGGGCCGCGCCCTGCGCTTGCGCTCCTACGACCTGGGCTACGAAAACCCCGGCCGCATTATTGTGGCAGGCAGCATTTTACACGAAGACCACGCCACTAACCCCGCTAATACGCCCGACGACCGCACCCGCACCATTTACCTAGGCACAGTGGGCTACTCGGTGCGCCGCTACTATAAGGACAAGTACCTTTTTGGCTTTGGCCGCACCGAAGACGTGCCGACCGGCACGCTGCTAAGCCTCACGGGCGGCCTCGAAACCAACCCCGTGGGCGCACGCCGCTACGTCGATGCGCGCATTGCCACAGCTGGTTACTCGCAGCGCCAGGGCTACCTCTACGGCAGCCTCGATTTTGGCACTTTTCAGCGTATCGCCGACGGCGGCTGGGAGCAGGGTTTGCTTACGGGGCAGGTGCTGTACTTCACGCGCCGCTACCGCGTGGGCAACTACCAGAGCCGCCACCTGCTCAATGCCCGCCTCACGGCGGGCTTCAACCGCTACCCGGCCGAGGTACTGCTCAGTGGCGTGGGCGGGGTGGGCGGCGCGGTGCGCGGCTTCCAGCCCGTGGGCCAGATACTGCCCACCAGCCGCTTCGTGACTAGCTACGAGGGCACGGTATATACGCCGCTTTCGCTTTTAGGCTTTCGAATGGCTGTGCTAGCCTTTGCCGATGTGGCCTTTATCAATCAGACCGTTGGGGGCGGTTCGCCCTTTGGGTCGCAGTCGCCTTATACTGGTTTTGGCATCGGCTTTCGCTTCCGCAACGAGCTGACGGTGCTGCGCACATTTCAGCTGTTGCTGGGCTACTATCCACGCGGCCAGGTCACGGCCAATGGCTTCCGGCTGTTTGAGACGACCCGTGACTCGTACCAGTTCAACGATTTCAGCTTTGGGCAGCCGAGCGTGGTGCGATATGACTTGCAGTAAGAAATCACTCGCCTAGGGACGACCTACTTGGCAGACTCCTGGTTTTCTTCAAAATAAGCAAGCCCGCTAAAACCTTCCTCGCATCTATTAGTTGCACGCAATACAATCAAGTGCAATCAAATAAAATCCATCTTAAACCAAGGGTAGCTAACTGCTAGCAACGCCTTTTGTTCTCGAAAACCATGAGCCAAAACTCAGTTCTTTTTACGCCTTTTAAAGTAGGTGCCGTTACCGTGCCCAACCGCCTGGCGATGGCCCCCATGACGCGCAGCCGCGCCAACAACCCCGGCAATGTGCCCACCGACTCGACGGTGACCTACTACGTGCAGCGCGCCTCGGCGGGCCTGATTATCACCGAAGGCTCGCAGATTTCGCCGCAGGGCGTGGGCTATGTCTCTACGCCTGGCATTTATTCGGAGGCGCAGGTAGCTGGTTGGAAAAAAGTAACCGATGCAGTGCACGCAGCCGGCGGACGCATTTTTATTCAGCTGTGGCATGTGGGCGCTATTTCGCACCCGTATTTCCACAATGGTGAGCTGCCAGTCGCGCCGTCAGCCGTGCAGCCCCAGAATGTAAAAGCTTTTACCGACAAAGGCATGGAAGAAATTCCGACGCCCCGCGCCCTCACCACTGCCGAGGTCAAAGCGGTGGTAGCAGACTTCCGCAAAGCCGCTGAAAACGCCAAAGCCGCCGGTTTCGACGGCGTCGAAATCCACGGGGCCAACGGTTACCTCGTTGACCAGTTCATCCAGGACGGCACCAACCAGCGCACCGACGAGTATGGCGGCAGCGTGGAAAATCGTGCCCGCTTTGCCCTCGAAGTGGTGCAAGCCGCCATCGACGTACTCGGGGCCGACCGCGTGGGCATTCGCCTCGCGCCCACTGGCAACTCGGGCGGCATCCACGACAGCGACCGCCTGGGCACTTTCAGTTACGTGACCGAGCAGCTCAACAAATTTGGCCTGGCGTACCTGCACGTAATTGAGGCGCTGCCCGGCCACCCCATGGCCGCTAAGCCCGGCCAAGCGCCGGTAGCTCCTGCGCTCCGCAAAATCTTCACCGGCCCCTTCATCCTGAACGGCGGCTACACCCAAGAAACGGCCGAAGCCGCTCTCGCCAATAACGAGGCTGACCTCATCGCCTTCGGTGTCCCTTACATTGCCAATCCCGACCTGGTGGAGCGCTTCGAGCAGGGTGCGGCCCTCAACCAGCCCGACCCTGCCACTTTTTATGGCGACAGCGGCGACAAAGGCTATATCGATTATCCTTCGCTGCAAGAAGAGTATAGCGGCCTTCAGCAAGATATTATCGAGAAATAAGCGTTTGGGCAGCAGCCAATAGCGCTGAGTTCATGCTACTTATTAAACCGCTCTGGCTTAGGCTAGAGCGGTTTTTTTGTGGCTACCTTGGATGGTCCAGTCAGATTTTTTCAGAAAAACCCTTTTTGATTGTGCGCAATTAAATTTTTCGCCACTATATTTGCAGAAGAATTCAGATGGCTATGACCGACGACGCTCTTTCCTCGTGCAACCCGCTGCTGAAGCTGGAAAATCAGCTTTGCTTTTCGGTTTATGCCCTGTCGCGCCTCATCACCAAGGCCTACCAGCCTTTGCTCGAAGCCCTCGACGTGACCTACCCGCAGTACTTAGTGCTGCTGCTGCTTTGGGAACACGAGGCTCTGACGGTGAAGGAGCTGGGCGAAAAGCTGCTACTCGACTCGGGCACGCTCACGCCGCTGCTCAAGCGCATGGAGCAGCGTGGCTGGCTCAGCCGCCGCCGTGCCGAGCACGACGAGCGCTCGGTCATCGCCTCGCTTCAGCCCGCTGGCCGGGATTTGCAAAAACAGGCCCAGGAGATTCCGCTGAAGCTGGGCGCGTGCTTCGATATGACGCCTACAGAAATAACGGCGTTGCGCCAGCAGCTGCAACCACTTATTAAGCAATTGACTAGCTAATTATTTTTCATTCTTCCCTTTTTTGATTGCCATGAGCATTCAACGCTTGTACACGGCGAAAGCCACTGCTACCGGTGGCCGCGACGGCCGCGCCATCTCGTCGGACAACGTAATCGACCTGCCCTTGAGCACGCCCAAAGAAATGGGCGGCCCCGGTAAGCCCAACTCGACCAACCCTGAGCAACTCTTCGCTGCTGGCTACGCCGCCTGCTTCGACGGTGCCCTCAACCTGATAGCTCGCTTGGAGAAAACTCCCATCAGCGGTAGCACCATTGAAGCCGCCGTGAGCTTTGGCAAAGACGGCGACAATTACGGCCTGGCCGTGGATATGCAAGTAAATATTCCTGGCTTGAGCCAGGAGCAAGCCGAGGCGCTGGTAGCCAAGGCGCACCAAGTGTGCCCCTACTCGCGCGCTACCCGTGGCAATATCGAGGTGACCCTCAGCACCACGACTAACGCCTAAGCCTCAGCCTTTTTTCTGCAAAAAAACAGCCGACTTCCTGCACAGGAGGTCGGCTGTTTTTTTGCAGAAACCGGAATATTTTGTCATTGCTTCGCTACGCTCGCAATGACAACCGTTTTTCTATGCTTGGGAATCGTGCTTACTCGTCGCCCGCTTTCTTAGGCTGAAACTTAAATACCGGCGACGGCACGTGTTCCTTCGTGAATAGCTGTTCGAAGCGAGCTACTAGCTCTGTCTGCTGCTGCGCCACACCGTGCTTTTCGGCGGCGTCGACTGCCAAATCGTAGAGCTCGATGGGTCCGTTGGGCGTAGCGGCCATATT
>CAXUKA010000104.1:0-17134 GCA_964251335.1 uncultured Hymenobacter sp. | reverse complement strand
TTATCACCTTGAAAACGACCGGCGTGCCTGTCGACTTCGCCACCACGCGCGACAACCTGAACCTCGACTTGGTGTACACCAATTACTTCACCCTGGATTTCACCTCCAGCGCAACGTACCTGGATACGAAGGATTTGAACTGGATAGATGCGATGGATAAATACTATTTCTTCGCCATTCCGCAGTCGGCCATCGATAACAACCCTAAGCTAATCCAGAACAATACCTGGGGCGGTTCCTTCGACCCGTTGCAATAAGTGACCGGACTTAAAATATAACTCTCTGTTTCTCAATGCGTCGTTACCCAGCTTGGGTAGCGACGCATTGGTTTGTAAAGGCTTTTCTACAAACTACTTACGCTCGTCGCCACTCACTACTTCATGTTTAGCTTAACCGGAAAACGCGCCGTGATTACCGGCGGCGGCAGCGGCATCGGCCGCGCCATTTCGCTGCTTTTTGCCCGCCAGGGAGCCGAAGTGCACATCATCGAACTGAGCGCCGAAGCCGGACAGCATGCCGCTGAGGAAATCCGGCAGGCGGGCGGCACAGCCCACGTCCACGCCGCCGATGTCAGCCAGCAGGCGCAGGTAGTGGCCGCTTTTCAGGCTATCGGCCGGGTTGATATTCTGGTGAATAACGCGGGCATTGCCCACGTCGGCAACGTAGAAACGACCTCTGAAGCCGACTTCGAGCGCGTATACCAAGTGAATGTGAAAGGCGCGTACAATTGCCTGTTTGCCGCTGTGCCGGCGATGAAGGCGCAGGGCGGTGGAGCCATCGTAAATATGGCCAGCATCGCGGCGCACGTTGGGCTCACCGACCGGTTTGCGTACTCCATGAGCAAGGGGGCGATTTTTGCCATGACCCTGTCGGTGGCCCGCGACTTCCTCAGCAGTAATATTCGCTGCAACAGCATTTCGCCGGCGCGGGTGCATACGCCGTTTGTCGATGGCTTTATTGCCAAAAACTATGCGGGCCGCGAAGCTGAGATTTTTGACAAACTTTCGGCTAGCCAGCCCATCGGCCGCATGGGCCAGCCCGACGAGGTGGCTGCCCTGGCGCTCTACCTCTGCTCCGACGAAGCCGGCTTCGTAACGGGCTGCGACTATCCGCTGGATGGCGGATTTATTAAACTCAATACTTAATTCCGTTATGCTGAGCGCAGCGGAATCGAAGCATGACGAACGCTTTTGCTAATCCGCATTCTTTCACCCTATGAAACTAATCCGCTATGGCCAGCCCGGCCAGGAAAAACCCGGCGTACTTCTCCACGACCAGCGCTACGATGTCTCGGCCTTTGGCCAAGACTATAACGAAGAGTTTTTTGCCACCGACGGCCTCCAACGGCTGGCCGCTTTCCTGCAAGCCAATGAAGGCAAGCTGCCCGTAGTCGCCGACGGCGAGCGCCTGGGGCCGCCCGTGGCCCGACCTTCCAAAATCCTGTGCATCGGGCTGAACTACGCCGACCACGCCCGCGAAACCGGGGCAACACCGCCAACTGAGCCGGTACTATTCATGAAATCGACCACGGCCTACGTGGGGCCGAACGATGACATTACCATCCCCCGCAACTCAGTGAAAACTGACTGGGAGGTGGAGCTGGCAGTAGTCATTGGCAAGCGCGCCTCGTATGTAGAAGAAGCTGATGCCGAGACCTATATTGCCGGCTACGTGCTGCACAACGACGTATCGGAACGCGAGTTTCAACTGGAGCGCAGTGGCACCTGGGACAAGGGCAAGGGCTGCGATACCTTCGCACCCGTCGGCCCCTTCCTGGCCACGCCCGACGAGCTGGGCGATATCGACAACCTGCGCCTGTGGCTGACCGTGAACGGCCAGCTGATGCAGGATGGCACCACGGCCAACCTCATTTTCAAGGTGCCGTTCCTGATTTCGTACCTCAGCCAGTTTATGACGTTGCTGCCCGGCGACATTATTTCGACCGGTACGCCGGCCGGGGTGGGCCTGGGCTTCAAGCCACCCATCTACCTCAAACCCGGCGACGTGGTAGAGTTGGGCATCGATGGCTTGGGCACCTCACACCAAGTAGTGAAAGCGTATGGCCAGAATTGATTCGCACCAGCACTTTTGGTACTTCGACCCCGTACGCGACAGCTGGATAACCGACGACATGGCGGACATCCAGCGCGATTTTCTGCCGCTGCACTTGCAGCCGCTGCTTCAGCAGCACGGCTTCGATGGCTGCGTGGTGGTGCAGGCCAGTCAGTCGGCAGCCGAAACCCAGCTTCAGCTCCGCCATGCCAACGACTACGACTTCATTAAGGGCGTGGTGGGTTGGGTCGATTTGCAGGCCGACAATGTAGCCGCCAAACTGAGCTACTACCAGCAGTTCGACAAGCTCAAGGGCTTTCGGCACGTGCTACAAGGCGAAGCCGACCGGGCGCTGATGCTACGGCCAGCCTTCCGGCGCGGCATCGCGGCGCTTGGCCGCTACGGCTACACCTACGATTTGCTGATTTTGCCCGACCAGCTCGGCTACGCGGCCGAATTAGCGGCAGCCTTCCCTAACCAGCCCTTCGTAGTCGACCACATTGCCAAACCACTCATCAAAGCCCAGGAAATAAACGACTGGAGGCGTGACATCCAGCAACTGGCTGCGCACGACAACGTGTGGTGCAAAGTGTCGGGCTTGGTGACGGAGGCCGATTGGCAGCACTGGCAGCCACAGGACTTTCGCCCCTACCTCGACGTGGTGTTTGCAGCCTTCGGGCCGCAGCGTGTACTCTACGGCTCCGACTGGCCGGTGTGCAACGTGGCGGGCGGCTACTCGCGGGCACTGGGTATGCTGGAAGCGTATATGCAGCCTTTTTCGGCCGCCGAGCAGGCGCAGTTTTGGGGCGATAACGCGGTGCGTTTCTACGGTTTGTCTGCTTGATAAGGTAGTAGCGCGAAGCTCCGCTTCGCGAACGATAGGGCAGCTTGGCTCGAAGCTTAACAATGCCCCGCGAAGCAGAGCTTCGCGCTACTACGCCACTGCTCATTGATAATTGCTAATTGGAAACATGGATTTACAGCTTCAGGACAAGGTTATCATCGTGACGGGCGGGGCCAAAGGCATTGGCGAAGCCATCGCCCGCCTACTGGCCCAGGAGGGTGCCATTCCGGTCATCGTGGGACGCAAGGAAAGCGACAACCAGGCGGTAGTGGCGGCCATAGCCGCCGCTGGCGGCCGGGCCGGGCAGGTAGTAGCCGAGCTGGCCGAGCCCGCTGAGTGCGAGAAAGCCGTGCAAGCGGTAATAGCGCAATTTGGCCGCATCGACGGTTTAGTGAATAATGCCGGCGTGAACGACGGTGTGGGCCTGGAAAATGGTAATTATCAAGACTTCATGCGCAGTCTGCACCGCAACGTGGTGCACTACTACCTGATGGCTCACCACGCGCTGCCCGAGCTGATAAAGTCGCAGGGAGCTATCGTCAACATCACTTCTAAAACGGCCGAAACCGGCCAGGGCAATACCTCGGCCTACGCCGCCGCCAACGGCGGGCGCAACGCTCTCACCCGCGAGTGGGCCGTGGAACTGCTCAAATACAACATTCGGGTAAATGCCGTGATGGTGGCCGAAAGCTGGACGCCCGCCTACGAAGCCTGGATTCAGACCCTGCCCAACCCCGAGGAGAAGCTGCGCGAAATCACCAGCAAAATCCCTCTCGGTAATCGCATGACCACCGCTGAAGAGCTGGCCAATACCACGGCCTTCCTGCTATCGCCGCGCAGCAGCCACACCACCGGTCAGATTATCCACGTCGATGGCGGCTACGTGCACCTCGACCGGGCGCTGGCTAATGCCTAGCCAATGAGTGAATGAGTGAGGGGTGAATGAGTGAATTTCTGGCTCGACCACCCATTCGCTCATTCACTTATTCATCAATTCACTCATTGAACCTTATGAACACCTTAGTCTGCATCGAGCCCGGCCAATTTGCCTACGAAACCCGGCCGGCCCCTACCCCAGTCCCCGGCCAAGCACTTATTAAAATTCGCCGCATTGGCATCTGTGGCACCGATTTGCATGCTTTTGAGGGCACGCAGCCATTTTTCAGCTACCCGCGCGTGTTGGGCCACGAGTTGGCCGGCGAGCTGGTCGATACGGGCGGGGCTGAGGGGTTTGCAGTGGGCGAGGCGGTGACGTTCATCCCGTATTTCAATTGTGGGCACTGCATAGCGTGCCGCATGGGCAAGCCCAATTGCTGCGCGCACATGCAGGTATGCGGCGTGCACGTCGATGGCGGCATGGCCGAGCTACTGGCCGTGCCCACGCGCCTGCTGGTGCACGGCGAGGGCCTGAGCTACGACGAGCTGGCGCTGGTTGAGCCGCTAGCCATCGGGGCACATGGGGTGCGCCGGGCCGATGTGCAGCCCGGCGAAGTGGTGCTGGTAATCGGGGCCGGCCCCATCGGCCTAGGCGTGATGGAGTTTGCGCGCATCGCCGGGGCCGAAGTCATCGCCCTGGATATCAACGAGCAGCGCCTAGCCTTTTGCCGTGAGAAGCTGGGCGTGACGCACACCCTCAACGCACTCGCGCCCGATGTCCGCGAGCAACTGGCCACTATTACCAACGGCGACATGCCCACGGTGGTTATCGACGCGACGGGTAGCCAGAAGGCCATTCTGGGCGCGTTCCAGTACCTGGCTCATGGCGGGCGCTTTGTACTAGTAGGCTTGCAGAAAGGCGATATTAGCTTTTCGCACCCTGAGTTTCACAAGCGCGAAGCCACCCTTATGAGCAGCCGTAACGCCACCCGCGAAGATTTCGAGCACGTCATTCGCTCGATGAAGCAGGGCTTGGTGAAGCCCGCCACTTACATCACCCACCGGGTCGATTTCGGGGCGGTGAAGGCGGAGTTTGCCCAATGGCTCGACCCGGCTACCGGCGTTATCAAGGCCATGGTAGAAGTCGGCTAAAGTGTAGTATTCTCCAACAAAAAAGGCTCGCCAGTTGGCGAGCCTTTTTTGTTGGAGAATACTACAGCGGCAACGGTAAGAACGAGCCTTGAAATCCAGCGCTTCGACGGCATTGAGCAGATGTGAGTTTGAACTTAAAACCAAAATAGCTAATATTATTATCCAGTATTTTATTGGACATTTAACTGAAAATAGCCTGAGTTATCAAATAATTTTCTGTTAAAGCAGGTTTTATACGGTACTGCTTTAAAATTAGTCGTCTTCATATCATTTCACTGAAACAAAGCTTGCTAAAGCTCGTGCATATTTTTAATTATACTTTGGTTATCAATAAATAATTTCAATAATTTAATCCACATTAAGCGCGACTTATAAAGATGTCTATGCTCAGCTTAAGTCATTCTTTTCGCCTAAAAGTGCTAACCTCAACCAGGAGGATTGCAATTTTGCACTAAACCCATAATTTCTTTATTGAATAACAGTATTTTACTTTGTGTATTCTATTGCTTTACTCTATACAATTATGAACCTTCAATCTTTATTCACTACACCGAACGTTTCTGTTTATTTTGATGCGGCAAATAACTGGTTGTTTCTTGAATGGGAGGGCGACCTGACGCTGGCCCGCGTGCAGGCCGCTTGCCGCGAAATAGCCCAGTGCTACTTGATTAAGTCTTACGACCGAATTCTCAACAGCAACCTGCGCGTGACCAGTGCCACCACCGATATTACCGGATGGCTGGCCAGCACCTTTATGCCAGCCCTGGACCTGGCCGGCGTGCGGCAGCTAGCATGGGTTTTGGCCCCCACACTCTGCGGCCGCACTGTGGTGCTCGATACGCTAGCTCGCTGCCAGCATATGGGCATTAATCTATTTGAGGATGTAGAAGGGGCCGTGTCGTGGCTTCAGCAAAACCGGCCTTATGCGGCCCCAGGCAGCAGCTTGGGCTACCTGGCCCCGCGGCCTAGTGCCGAAACGAGAATGCGCGAGCACTTTCAGCGCATGACCCAGCAACTGGCCAGTGCCCTGCGCTACCCAGAGTCGGGCTCGTTTGCGCTGGGGTACTAGCTCGGAGCGGCCCGGCTGAGCGGGAGCGGCCGGTGGCTGCTACTTTCGGGGCGCTGGCTTGTCGGCCAGCGCTATTTCTCCCGTTTGCACCACCCAGCTACCCATGCAAAAAGCAGCTTTCCTGATGCGCCTCAAGCCCGGCCACGCGGCCGAATATGAGCGCCGCCACAACGAACTATGGCCCGAGCTGGCCCAGGCCCTTACGGCGGCTGGCATCAGCGACTACTCTATTTTTCTGGAGCCTGAATCGGGCATGCTGTTCGGGGTGCAGCGGCTGGCCGAGGGCCACACGGCCGCCGAGCTGCCTACGCTGCCCATCATGCGCCGCTGGTGGGATTATATGGCCGACCTCATGGAAACCAACCCCGACCACTCGCCCGTGACGCAACCCTTGCGGTCGGTTTTTTACCTGGCATAAAAGCCTATCAGCAGCCAGTGGCCGACTGCGGCCCTGGTTATTTAGGGGTTGGGCGCTAGTATTGCAGCGGTGTCTTTACGCTCGCTACACTACCAGCGCCCAACCCCTTTTACTATGCTCGGCTCTTCGCGAAATATCCTATTCGCCGCTGGCGCGCTGTTGCTCTCCTTAACCGGCCACGCTCAAAAGCCTCTTAAGAAAAGTGAAGCACTGCTTTTTGCTTATTTCAAAGGCAACGGCGAGGATGGCCTACACCTGGCCACCAGTGCCGATGGCCTGCGCTGGACGGCATTGAACGGCGACAAATCGCTGCTGACGCCCACCGTGAGCAAGGATAAGCTTATGCGCGACCCCTGCATTATTCGCGGGCAAGACGGGCTTTTTCACATGGTCTGGACCACGAGCTGGCACGACCGGGGCATTGGCTACGCGTCGTCTAAGGACTTGATTCACTGGAGCGAGCAGCAGGAAATTCCGGTGATGGCACAGGAGCCGGAAGCCCGCAACTGCTGGGCTCCTGAAATCACTTACGACGCTCCACACCAGCAGTATATCATCTACTGGGCCACTACTATTCCGGGCCGTTTCCAGGCTGGTGAGTCCAAGCTGGATAATGGCTATAATCACCGCATCTATTACGTCACGACCAAAGATTTCAAGACCTACACGCCGGCTAAGGTGCTGTACGATAAAGATTTTAACGTTATCGACGCCACAGTGCAGCCGGTTGGCAAGCGCTACGTAATGTTTCTGAAAGATGAAACCCGCGAGCCGGCTCAGAAGAACCTGCGCGTGGCCTTCGCTGACCAAGCCACCGGGCCGTATGGCGTGCCCTCGGCCCCCATCACGGGCAAGTACTGGGCCGAGGGGCCAACAGCCATTCAACTGGGCGATAAGTGGCTGGTGTACTTTGACAAATACACCGAGCACAAGTACGGGGCCGTTACCTCGACCGACCTGGAGCACTGGACGGATATTTCCGACCAGGTGCAGTTTCCGCAGGGCACGCGCCACGGCACGGTGCTGCGTATCAGCCAGAAAGAGCTGGCGAAGCTGCCGCAGTAAGCGCGCCCGGCACTCAGCATGCGGCAGACTACAGGACGCCCACGCCCCTGCCAAGCGGTCATATTGTCGGTGCTATTCCCACCGGCAATACGGCTGCCTGCCACTGCATGAAAAACCACCTTTCTTGGCTGCTCTGTTGGCTGATTTTTCAGCCGGGTGCCCATGTGTGGGCACAGTCGGCCCCGCCGCTTACGCTTGTCGCTTCCTCGCCCGATGCCTTCCCGCTGGTGCGGCAGCAGCAGGCCGCGCCACTCTACATCGATGCCCAGGATGCCGAAGTGGTGCGCATTGCGGCGGCCGCGTTGGCGCAGGATGTGGCGGCCATCACGGGCAGCACGCCCGCGCTACGGCCAGCCACTGCGCCGCTGGCGGAGTACTCGGTTATTATTGGCACGCTGGGTCATTCGGCTTTGCTCGACCAGCTCTCGGCGGCGGGCAGCCTCAATGCGACGGCCATCAAGGGGCAATGGGAAACATTTAGTATCAGCATAGTGGACAAGCCGCTGGGCCGGGCGGGCAAGGCCCTGGTGATAGCCGGCAGCGACCGGCGCGGCACGGCCTTCGGGGTGTTTGAGCTGTCGCGGCGGCTGGGCGTGTCGCCCTGGGTGTGGTGGGCCGACGCCGCGCCACGCCACCAAGCCGAGTTGTACCTCGCGCCGGGGCACTACGTGGCCGAGCCGCCATCGGTGAAGTACCGGGGTATTTTCCTCAACGATGAAGATTGGGGCCTGCAACCTTGGGCCGCCCAAAACCTGGATAAGGCTATCAAAGACATCGGGCCGAATACCTACGCCCGCATTTTTGAGCTGTTGCTGCGTTTGAAAGCCAACCTCATCTGGCCGGCTATGCACCCCAGCACGCGGGCGTTTTTTCATTACCCTGATAACCCCAAAACGGCTGACCGCTACGCCATTCTGGTGGGCACGTCGCACGCCGAGCCTATGCTGCGCAACAACGTGGACGAGTGGCACGAAGCCACAATGGGACCGTTTGACTACTTCCGCAACCGGCCCGCCGTGTACCAGTACTGGGAGCAGCGGGCCAAGGAAGCCGGCAAGCTGGAGGCCATGTACTCGCTGGGTATGCGGGGCGTGCACGACAGCGGCATGCAAGGGGCCAAAACCCCCAAGGAAGCCGCCCAGATGCTGGGCAGCGTGCTGGCCGACCAGCGCGAAATCCTGCGCCGCCACGTGGCCCCCGACCCGGCCACCGTGCCGCAGGTATTCACCGCTTACAAAGAAGTGCTCGACGTGTACGATGCCGGCCTGAAGCTGCCCGACGACGTGATTCTGGCCTGGCCCGACGATAACTACGGCTACATCAGCCGCCTGAGCAATGCCGCTGAGCAGCGCCGCCCCGGCGGGTCGGGCGTGTATTACCACGCCTCGTACTGGGGCCGCCCGCACGACTACCTCTGGCTTAGCTCGACGCACCCGGCCCTCATTCAGGAAGAGATGATGAAGGCGTATGCCTTGCAGACCCGGAGTCTATGGGTACTCAATGTAGGCGACATTAAGCCCCTGGAGTACAATGTGCAGCTGTTTCTGGACATGGCTTACGACGCGCAGCCATTTATAGAAAGTCAGTACGTGCCGAAGCATTTGCAACAGTGGGCCAGTACGATTTTTGGGGCCGTGCCTGCGGCGAAAATCCGCGCTATCCTGTGGGAGTATTACGACCTGGCCTTCGAGCGCCGGCCCGAGTTTATGGGTTGGAGCCAGACCGAGCCCACCACGCCCACTCACCGCACGCAGTACAACCACTTCTACTACGGCGACGAGGGCCAGCGGCGGCTCGACCGCTACGCCGCGCTGCTGCGGCGCGCTCGGCAACTACGAGTTCAGTTGCCGCCCGCCTTGGCCGATGCTTACTACGAGCTGGTGTATTACCCGGTGGCCGGCGCAGCCTGGATGAACCAGAAGTTTCTGTATCAAGATAAAGCCTACTACTACGCCTGCCAGAACCGCCTCAGCGCCGCTGACTACGCCGCCCGGGCACAACAGGCCTACGACAGCATCGTGCAGGAAACCAGCTATTACAACCAGCAGCTGGCCGGCGGCAAATGGCGCGGCATGATGAGCATACACCCACGCGACTTACCGGTTTATCAGGCCCCGGCACCACGCACTTTCCAGCTGGATACTACGCAGGTGTGGGGCGTGCTACCCGAAGGCTTTGCCACGGCCGATTCGGCGGTGGCCGGCCCTGTAAGCCAGCCGTTGGCGCTGCCAACCTTTCAGCTCTGGGGTGCATCCTCTCACTTTGTTGATGTATTTCTAAGTCGCCGCCGGCCGGTAACCTGGCAAGTTTCGACCTCGGCCAAGTGGCTGACAGTATCTGCTAAAAGCGGCCAGCTTACCTCAGCTCCGGGCCGGCAGCAGCAGCGGCTGCTCGTCAGTATCGATTGGCCGCGGGTACCACAAGGCCGTGAGCAAATAGGCTTTTTGGTCTTCAAAGGAGGCGGTAAAACCATTCGGGTAGCCGTGCGGGCTACGCCAGCCGCCTCAGCAGAAGCCACTGCTTACGAAGGCTTTATCGAAACCAACGGCTACGTCTCCATCCTCGCCGACCACTATTCCCGCAAAACTGACTCGCCAGTTGGCAAGTGGGCACCGCTAGCAGCGGTGGGGCGGACGGGCCAGATGCTCCAGGCACAGCGGCTGGCTGCCGCGCCCGTTGATTCGGCCAGTGCGCTGGCCAACGCGGCAGTGGTCGCATATGATTTTTACACCCTTTCGACTGCGGCCAAGCCGATAATCACAGTTATGACGCTGCCTGTGCACCCGCCCACGCAAGGGGCTGGCCTGCGCTACGGCGTATCCGTGGACGATGGCCCCGTAACCATCGTAGACCACCACACCGTGGGCCGTTCCGACGAATGGAAACAGAACGTGCTGCGCAACAGCGCCCAGCGCTCGGTAACCAGTCTGCCACTTAACCCCGGCCGCCACACGCTCAAAATCTACCTACTCGACCCTGGCGTGGTGCTCGACCGTTTTATCATCGACCTGGGTGGCTTGCAACCAGCCTACAGTGCCATCCCCGAAACACGCAAGGCTACCGGACCGACTCCAGCCCCAAAGTAGCCGCCGAGCAGGAGAGCGCAGGGTAATCGGCGCAGGACGTAGCGGTAGCTTGCTGCCCTACTCTCCCACCCCGCCATGCGTCGCATTTTCTCCGTCTTTAGTTTCCTGCTGTTTGCCCTAGCCACCAATGCCCAGCCGGGCACGGCTCCGCAAAAGCAAATTCAATACCTCTCGGGCCGCGACAACACCCGCACCGCCACTTGGGATTTTTACTGCACCGGCGGGCGCAAAAGCGGCTACTGGACTACTATTCAGGTGCCTTCGTGCTGGGAGCAGCAGGGTTTTGGCGCGTATAACTACGGGCGCGACTACAAAACTTACGGCAAAAACTTCCGCTTTGCCGACGAGCAGGGCAAGTACAAACACACTTTTTCAGTGCCGAACGACTGGCGCGAAAAGGCCGTTTTCATCGTTTTTGAAGGAGCCATGACCGATGCCGAGGTGCGGGTAAACGGCCAGTTGGCTGGTCCCATCCACCAGGGCGCGTTTTATCGCTTTAAGTACGATATCAGCCCGCTGCTGAAATTCGGCCAGCCGAATTTGCTGGAAGTAACGGTGAGCAAAATGTCAGCCGATGCCTCGGTGAACAACGCCGAGCGGCTGGCCGATTACTGGATTTTTGGCGGCATCTTCCGGCCGGTGTACTTGGAGGCCACGCCCAAGCAATTCATTCCTTACACAGCTATCGACGCGAAAGCCAATGGGGCTTTTGCGGTGAACGTAGGGTTGCACGGCCTCACGCAAGCCACTGATATTAAAGCCGAGATACTCGATGCCAGTGGCCGCGTAGTAGGCACCGCCCAGGGCCGCGCCAACGCCGCCGACACGCTAGCTCAACTGCGCACGCAAATGACCCAGCCGCTGACCTGGACGGCCGAAACGCCCCGCCTCTATCGCGCCCGCCTTACGCTGCTGGCGGACGGCCAAGCCCTGTACCAAACCACCGAAAGCTTCGGCTTTCGCACCATCGAAGTGCGGCGGGGCAAGGGCATTTTTGTGAATGGCACGCAGGTAAAAATGAAGGGCACCAACCGCCACAGCTGGTGGCCCGAAACGGGCCGCACGCTCAACGACTCGATTCAGCTGATGGATGTGAAGCTCATCAAGGAGATGAATATGAACGCGGTGCGCATGTCGCACTACCCGCCCGATGCCGAGTTTCTGCACCTCTGCGACTCGCTGGGGCTGTACGTGCTCGACGAGCTGGCGGGCTGGCAAAAGGCCTACAGCACCAAAGCCGGCCGCCCGCTGGTGCGCGAAATGGTGCGCAAAGACGTGAACCACCCCAGCATTATTTTCTGGGATAATGGCAACGAAGGCGGCACCAACAAGGAGTTGGATGCTGAGTTTAGGCGCTACGACTTGTCGAACCGGCCCGTCATCCACCCCCACCACCGGCCGGGCAATGCCCACAGCGGTATCGACTGCAACCACTACGAAAACTACTACAGCACCAAGCAGATACTCGCCGACTCGCTCATCTACATGCCCACCGAGTTTCTGCACTCGCAGGACGATGGCGGGGGCGGCGCGGCCCTGGCCGACCTCTGGGATTTGCACTGGCACGCCCAGCGCTCGGGCGGCGGCTTTCTGTGGGCCTTGGTCGATGAGGGCATCGTGCGTACGGACCAGCGCGGTATCATCGACGTGAACGGCGTAAACGCGCCCGACGGCGTGCTCGGCCCGCATCGTGAGAAAGAAGGCAGCTTCTTCGCCATTCGGGAGATTTTCTCGCCCATCCACATCACCCTAAAGGATTTGCCGGCCAAGTTCAATGGCCGCGTGCCGGTTGAGAATCGCTACCATTTCACGAATCTCAGTAAGTGCTTTTTTCAGTGGGAGTTGGTGAAATATCGCCAGCCGGGCGAGGTATTCACGGGCTATTCGACGCTGCAAAAAAGCCGTATCGCTAGCCCCAACGTGGCACCGCTCGCCACCGGCCAGCTCGATTTGAAGCTACCCAAAGACTGGCAGAACTACGATGCCATTCTGCTCTCGGCCTTCGACCCGCAGAAAAGTCTGGTGTACCAGTGGACCTGGAAAACCGGCTCCAATATGGCGCTGCTACACGATATACTACCGGCCGCGCCTCCAGTAGCCGCTAAGCAGTCAGCTGCACCCGCCGCCCCTACCCTACTAGCCGTCACGGTGGCTGAAACCGACAGCCTGCTGACGCTGCAAGCCAGCAACATCACGGTTACATTCAACAAATTGACTGGCCAGCTGGGCAAGATAAAGGGTAACAACGGCGACA
Organism: uncultured Hymenobacter sp.; assembly: GCA_964251335.1. Classification (GTDB taxonomy): domain Bacteria; phylum Bacteroidota; class Bacteroidia; order Cytophagales; family Hymenobacteraceae; genus Hymenobacter. Next base: position 4,318 of record CAXUKA010000104.1, on the reverse strand, counting down.
AGCTTTCCTTCGCTAACGGACCGGTGCTGGTGGGCGGCACGGCCACCTTCCAGAGCCTCGCGCACCACACCGAGCCCGATGGCGAAGTGGTGGAAGTGCGCTACCAGGGCGGCCTCACCAGCGTGCGCTGGAAAATGAGCCCCGATGGCTGGCTGCGCCTCGACTACGCCTACGAGCTACCCAAGGGCGACTACCCCGCCGCCGGCCTCACCTTCACCTACCCCGAAAACTACGTGCTCGGGGCCAAGTGGCTCGGCAAAGGCCCCTACCGCGTGTGGAAAAACCGCCTCGCCGGCCCCACTCTCAACGTGTGGGAAAACCCCTACAACAACACCCAGACCGGGGCGGCACCTTGGCTCTACCCCGAGTTCAAAGGCTACTTTGCCGATGTGGCTTGGCTGGAGATGAACACAGTAGAAGGCAAATTCCTGGTCGCCAGCCCTGACAATGGACTGTTTGTACGGCTATTCGATTTTTACGGTCTTTCGGGCGTGGTGCCTGCACCGGCCCTGCCGCCGGGCAACTTTTCGTTCCTAGATGCTATTCCGCCCATCGGCACCAAGCTGGCGCTTAACCTCGATAATAACACCAAGAATCTGGGGCCATTGAGCGAGGCCAACCACCTCGGCGGGGTTACCAGGCGCACGCTGTATTTCTTCTTCGGGATTGCGAAGATGAGCGGCAAGCCGCAGCCGTATGTGGTGCCCGCTAAGAACGACCTGTTTTAAGTAGCGCGAACTTTCCAGTTCGCGCACGAGCGCAGCGAGTTAGTACGCCCGTACCCGCCAAAAGTGGCTGCTCGCTATGCTCGCTCGCGAACTGGAAAGTTCGCGTTACTTCGCCTCCATTTCCAGGCTAGCCATAATGAACGGCCCCACGCCTTTGAAGTCGTTTTTCTTAATCGGCTCGCTCAAATAATAGGCATACGAGCCATCGCGGTAGGGCGAGCCGCCCAGGCCACCCACGCTCACAGTGCCCGTCAGCGCTAGTGAGCCGTCGGGCTCGGTTTTCACAAATTGCTTGAGGATGCCGGCGTAGCCGCGCTGTGCCACATCGGCGTATTTTTTATCCAGATACCCTTTGCGCACGCCTTTGGCCAGGGCGTATACGAACATGCACGAGCCGGAAGCTTCGACGTAGTTGCCAGCGCGTGCGCCCTGGTCGGTGACCTGATACCAGCAATTGGTTTTGGGGTCTTGGTACTTGGCCAGCACGGGGGCCAGGCGCTGCAAGTCTTTGATAAGCTGCGTCCGCTGCGGGTGGCCGGCGGGGAAATAGTCGAGCGCATCGACCAGCGCCATGGCGTACCAGCCCATGCCCCGGCTCCAGAAATTGGGCGACTGGCCGGTGCTAGGATTAGCCCATTTTTCGAGATGGCTCTCGTCCCAGCCGTGGTAGAGCAGGCCGGTTTTGGGGTCAGCGAAGTGCTTTTCGACCAGAGCAAACTGCTGGGCCACGTGGTCGAATCCATCAGGCTGGCGGAATACTTTGCTGTACTCGGCGGCGAAGGGCTCGGCCATGTAGAGGCCATCGAGCCACATCTGGCTGGTGTATTTTTTCTTGTGCCAGTAGCCGCCCTCGCTGGTCCGCGGCTGCTTATCCAACTGCTGATGCAGCAGTCGTGCCGCTTCGCGATACGCAGACTGGCGCGGCAACGGCTGCTCGCCTAATGCCAGCAGCACCCGGCCGGTATTGATGTTATCGAGGTTATAATCTTCTGGCTTGTAGCCCGTAATGGTACCATCGCCGGGCAATGAATAGTCGATGGTGCGCACCACGTAGCGCTGATATTGCGGCTGACTAGTGCGCTCGCCCACGCGCTCAATGGCCAGCAACATCAGGCCCTGCTCGTAGCCCCAGCGGGCAGCTTTGTTTTGGGCTAGGCCCAACGAATCGGGGTACCAGCGCATGAAGCTATCGGCCATGCGCTGCGAATAGGGTTTGGGGGTAGTTTGGGCCAGGGCGGCGGTGCTGAGGGAGAGGCAGAAAACGAGCTGGCGGAGCATGAGCCGTCTAAGTAAATTAAAAAACGTTTGTCATGCTGAGCGCAGCAGAGCGGAGCCGAAGCATCTTGGCTAGGGTACTAATCCCTATACGCTAGCAACGAAGCGGCCAAGATGCTTCGACTCCGCTCCGCTGCGCTCAGCATGACGAATAGCTGTAGCAGGAACTGAATCACGGCATTTTTTGCAGGCCTTCCCATTTCACTTTCCAGTCTTTGGGGATGCCGGGGTTGGCTTCTTTGCAGCCGTCGTAGCCGGCGCACATGAGGGCCACGGCCGCGAGCAGGCCGCCGTTGCCGGGGAGGTAGAGAGGCAGGCGGCCTTCTTGGTAATTGTGGCCGTTGGGGAGGTAGGTGTTGGTTTGCACCTTCATCAGGAGGGCATCCACGGCCTTTTCGGGCAGGCCGAGGCGGGTGGCAGTCATGGAGGTCATGGGGAAGTCCCAGCCCCAGGTTTTGTCCCAGCTCCAGTCTTTCCAAATGAGGTCGAAGGTGCGGCGCATGGTGGCGGCATCGACCTGGCCGGTGGCGGGCATCATGCCTAGCGCGGCCAGCACCGAGGGGTGGTCGGTTTTGTACTCGGGGTTGGTGTAGGAGTCGGGGGCGCTTTCGGCGGCCAGGTACACGCCGTTGGCCTGCGGCAGTTTGGCGAGCTTGGCCAGCACGTCGTCCCACTTGGCGCTGCGGGGCTGGCCCTGGCGCTCGCGCCATTTTTGGGCAGTTTCCAAAGCCCAGTGCCAGTACACCAGCTCGAACGTCGGGTTAAAAGTGTCCTCAGCCTTGAACCGCTCCTGGGCCGGAATTACCCCTTTGCCGAGGATATAGCGGTTGGTTTCCGTGTCAAAAAATGGGTACGACGCAATGAATTCTGCCGTTTGCGCCACCCGCTCCTGATACAGCTTCAGCGTGGCCGCATTGGGGTGAGCGCGGTAGGCTTCCTCGGCAAAATAAATGGTGTGCGGCTGCTGCCACAGCAAAAATGCGCCCACCGACGACGGTCCTTCCTCACCCCAGGGGTCGGTCATTTTCTGCCAGCGCCAGCCCAGATAGCCCTGACGCTGCGCAATGCCGCGCGCCGTGGCCTGCACATCGGGGCGGGCGTACCAGGTCAGGCTTTTTTCCAGAATTTCGGGGCGGCCCCATAGTGCGAAGTGCGCGGCGTGCCACCAGTGCATTTCGAGGTGCGGGCGGCCGTACCAGCTATTGAGCAGCAAGCCAGTCTCTTGTGGCGGCTGCGAGCCGGCATTGTGCACCTTCGTGAGGTACTGCGAGAGCACGATACGGCGCTCCAATTCGTGGGCGCGCGGGTCGGTGGTGCCACCAAAATCGACGGCCCCGCCGCTACGCCAGTAGGCCGCCCACTGCTGCTGGCTATTGGCAAGCGTGGCGGCAAAGGCAAGAGTCGACGCTGGGGGCCACTTAGCCACAAAGCGGCAGCCCAATTCCAACGTATTACTTTGGTTGCCAGGCGCAAGCACGTATTCGTGCGGCCGGCCGGGGGCCAGGGTAGCCGCCCCCGTCCAGTTGAGCGCCACGTAATATTTGGTGGTATCTAGCTGGTGCGAGAGCAAGGCACGGCTAGCCTTTTGCTCCTCAATGGCCGACTGGTGCGCGTCGTCGTGCGAGTAGTCGGTGGCCATATCGGCCCAGCCCGCTGTGGGAAACGGGAACCGCAGCGATACCTTGAGTTGGCCGGTTCTGAGCAAGTCCGACGTGACTTTGGCGGCCACGGCATCCTGCTGCTGGTGGCCCACCGTCAGCACATCCACCGCCGTACCCTCCACGGTGAAGTGGCTCTGGATTTCGCCCGTCCAGGGGTTTAGCTCCTGGTGAATATTCTTGATATCGCGCACGGTAGCAGGTTTGCCGTCTTTCTTCAGAATAAGAAAACCCAGGTTGCCGAGCTGCAAACGGTGCGGGTTGGCGCGCAGGTAGTCCACGGCTTCTTTGTTGGCCGGGGGCGTTTTTACCTGCACCGAGTAGCCCGCCGGGTGGCCGTTGAAGACGTAGGTGCGCAGGCTTTGGTCGAAGCTGTAGTGCTGCTGATTGTGAAACCGGTGCCAGCCCCACTCTGACTCGGTGCCCAGCGGAATACCTTTTTCGTAATGCTGCGGGAAAGTTTGCAGACCAGTGAAGTCGGTGGTGAAGGCAAATTTGCCGTTGCCGACCGTGAGTGAGTTGAGCGAATCGGTATTGGTGACCACGACTTTGTGGCGCTCGACTACGGCTTGGCGATTGATGGGTGCTTGTTGGGCGGCGAGGGGTAACGTGCAGATTAGCAAGCCTAGCAGTGCTCCCCAGCGGGGAACCTCACCC
>CAXUKA010000103.1:0-17201 GCA_964251335.1 uncultured Hymenobacter sp. | reverse complement strand
CTTCTTACGGGCTGCGGCGGCAAAGACAAAGACCAGGAAACCAAAGAAGCCGCCGAAGCCGCCCCGCCCCAAGTGCCCGTGATAGCCCTGCGCACCGCCGACCAGCGCCTTTACCACGAGCACGTGGCCGACATTCAGGCCGAGCGCAACGTGGAGGTGCGGGCCAAGGTGCGCGGCTTTCTCGACCACATTTTTGTGGACGAAGGCAAATTTGTGAAGAAGGGCCAGCCGCTGTTTCAAATCAACCCCAGCGAATACCAGAACCAGCTGGCCAGCGCCAAAGCCGCCGAAACCAGCGCCGAAGCCGAGGTGGCATCGGCCAAGGTGCAGCTCGGGCGCGTGCAATTGCTGGTAAGCAAAAACATCATCGCCAAAACCGAAACCGACCTGGCACTGGCCAACCTGCGCACCGCGCAATCGCACGTGGCCGAGGCCCGCGCCCGCCAAAGCACGGCCCGCCTCAACCTCAACTACACGCTGGTGCGCGCCCCCTTCGACGGCATCATCAACCGCATTCCGCTCAAGGTGGGCAGCCTCATCGAAGACACCACGCTGCTGACCACCGTATCGGATTTGAGTGAGGTGCTGGTTTACTTCGAAGTGCCTGAAAGTGAATACCTGGAGATTACCAGGCTGCGCCAGGAGCACCCCGAGCGGAGCCGCTCCGATACCATCGCGCTGGTGCTGGCCGACAACAGCCGCTACGCCTACCCCGGCTACATCGAAACCTCGGAGGGCGAGATTGACGAAAACACCGGCTCCATCGCCTTCCGCGCCCGCTTCGACAATCCGCAGCACCTGCTCAAGCACGGCGCTACCGGCCGCGTGCGCCTCACCAACGTGGTGCCCAATGCCCTGCTGGTGCCGCAGAAAGCAGTGTTTGAAATCCAGGACAAAAGCTACGTGTATGTCATTGACAGCAATAATGTTGCCCACACGCGTGCCTTCGTGCCCGGCACCCGCACCGGTGATAACTACGTGGTAAAAAGTGGCCTCAAGCCCGGCGAGCGGGTGGTGTATGAGGGCACGCAGGAGGTGAAAGACGGCGGGAAGGTAGTGCCGCGCAAGGCGGAGGTTTCCACGGTGGCGCAAGTGCGCTAACGTATCGCCTCACCCCCCGGCCCCTTCTCCGAAAAGGAGAGGGAGAGCCTAATTATTACGACTAGTTAATAAGCTTATAATCAACAGAATTTCAACGCTCCACTTACAATAGGCTCCCCCTCTCCTTTTCGGAGAGGGGGCCGGGGGGTGAGGCGATACGTTAGAACCTATGTTCGATATCTTCATTCGCCGCCCGGTTCTATCCCTGGTTATCTCCCTGCTGATAACCTTGCTGGGCGGGCTGGCGCTGTTTCAACTGCCCATCACGCAGTTTCCCGACATCGTGCCGCCCTCCGTGACCGTGACGGCGCGCTACACCGGGGCCAACGCCGAGGTGTGCGCCAAGGCCGTGGCCACGCCGCTGGAGCGCGCCATCAACGGCGTACCGGGCATGACTTACATGACCTCGGTAAACAGCAACGACGGCACCACGCTCATCGAGGTATTCTTCAACGTGGGCACCGACCCCGACTTGGCGGCGGTGAACGTGCAGGGCCGCGTGCAAACCGTGCTCGACGAGCTGCCCGAAGAGGTTATCAAAGCCGGGGTAACGACCGAGAAGGAGGTAAACTCCATGCTGCTTTACCTCAACATCACGAGCACCGACAAAGCAGTGGGCGAGAAGTTTATTTACAACTTCGCCGATATCAACATCTTGCAGGAACTCAAGCGCATCGATGGCGTGGGCCTGGCCGAAATAATGGGGGCCCGCGAATACTCGATGCGCGTGTGGCTAAAGCCCGACCGCATGGCCGCCTACAACGTGGGCACCGAAGAAGTAGTGGCCGCCATCCGGGCCGAAAACGTGGAGGCCGCGCCCGGCAAATCGGGCGAAAGCTCGGGCCGGAAGGCCCACGTATTGCAATACGTGCTACGCTACACCGGCAAAATGTTCGAGCCCGAGCAGTACCGCAACATCGTGCTGCGCGCCAACCCCGACGGCTCGGTGCTGAAGCTCAAAGAAGTAGCCGACGTGGAGTTTGGCTCGCTCACTTACGGCATGGTGTCGAAGGAGGACGGGCGGCCCTCGGCGGCCATCATGCTCAAGCAGCGTCCCGGCTCCAATGCCAGCGAGGTTATCGCGGGGGTGAAGGCGCGCATGGCCGAGTTGAAAGCCACCAGCTTCCCGCCCGGCATGACCTACAGCGTGGCCTACGACGTGTCGCGCTTCCTCGATGCCAGCATTCACGAGGTGCTCAAAACGCTGGTTGAGGCGTTCATTCTGGTGTTCATTGTGGTGTTCTTGTTTTTGCAGGATTTCCGCTCCACGCTCATTCCGGCGCTGGCGGTGCCAGTAGCGCTCATTGGCACGCTGTTCATTATGAGCCTACTGGGTTTCAGCATCAATCTGCTGACGCTGTTTGCCTTGGTGCTGGCCATCGGCATTGTGGTCGATGATGCCATTGTGGTGGTGGAGGCGGTGCACGCCAAGATGCACAACGAGCACCTCGCGCCGCGTGAGGCCACCTTTGCGGCCATGCATGAAATCAGCGGCGCTATTGTGGCTATTACCTTGGTAATGACGGCCGTATTCGTGCCCACGTCGTTTTTGAGCGGCCCGGTGGGCGTGTTCTACCGGCAATTTTCGCTCACGCTGGCATCGGCTATTTTGATTTCGGCGGTGAATGCGTTGACACTCACGCCGGCCTTGTGCGCGCTGCTGCTCAAGCCCGTGGATGAGAGTAAAAAGCCGGGCCTGATGGGCCAGTTTTTCAATTGGTTTAATGCCCGCTACGACAACCTGGCCGACGGCTATAAGAAGGTGCTGGGCGTAGTGGCGCACCGCCGCGTAATTACGCTGGGAGCGCTGCTGGTGTTTATCGGCCTGGCCTGGGGCACGAGCCATATTCTGCCCGCTGGCTTCATCCCAACCGAGGACCAAGGCATGATTTACGTGAACGTGACCACGCCGGCTGGGGCCACCGTGGAGCGCACCGAAAAAGTGCTCGATGAAATCCAAAAAATCGCCGCCAAGCTCAAACCCGTAGAATCGGTTTCGACCCTGGCTGGCTACAGCCTGCTCAACGACGTGGCGGGCTCGACCTACGGCATGGGCATGATTAACCTCGCCGCCTGGGACGACCGCAAGCAGTCAGTAGATGAATTGATTACGGAGCTGCGCGCCAAAACCAAGCATATTGCCGATGCGCAGATTGAATTCTTCCCGCCGCCTTCAGTACCGGGCTTCGGCAACGCCAGCGGCGTAGAATTACGCGTGCTCGACAAGTCGGGCACCGGCAACCTGCAACGCACGGCCGACGTGACCAAAGACTTCATCGCGGCCCTCGACAAAACGCCCGCCATCGGCTCGGCCTTCACCAACTACGACGCGAATTTCCCGCAGTACCTTATCCACGTCGACCAGGAGCAGGCCGCCAAAAAAGGCGTGACCGTGGACCAGGCCATGAGCACGCTGCAAACCCTGATAGGCAGCTACTACGCCTCCAATTTTATCCGCTTCGGCCAGCTCTACAAGGTAATGGTGCAGGCCTCGCCCGAGTACCGCGCCAACCCCGACGACCTGCTGAAGCTGTACGTCAAAAACAACCGGGGCGAGCTGGTGCCCTACTCCACCTTCGTGCGCCTTGAGCGCGTGTACGGCCCCGACCAGCTCACGCGCTACAACATGTACACCTCGGCCATGATTAGCAGCGATGCCGCGCCCGGCCATAGCACCGGCGATGCCATCAAAACCATCGAGGAAACCGCCAAGAAAGTACTACCCAAAGGCTACAGCTTTGAGTGGAGCGGCATGACCCGCGAGCAGGTGCTGTCGGGCAACCAGGCTATGTACATTTTCGCGCTGGTTATCGTGTTCGTATACCTCATTCTGGCCGCGCAGTACGAAAGCTTCCTGCTGCCGCTGCCGGTGCTGCTGAGCTTGCCCACGGGCATTTTTGGGGCGTTTTTGTTCCTCAAAATCCTGGGGCTGGAAAACAATATTTACGCCCAGGTAGCCCTGGTGATGCTTATCGGCTTGCTGGGCAAAAACGCCATCCTGGTTATCGAAGTAGCCGAGCAGCGGCGGCGCGCCGGGGCCTCCATTTTCGATGCCGTTATCGAGGGCACGCTCTCGCGCCTGCGGCCGATTTTGATGACGTCGTTTGCTTTTATTCTGGGGCTGATGCCGCTGGTAATCGCGCACGGCGCGGGCGCGCTGGGCAACCGCTCCATCGGCACGGCGGCGGCGGGCGGCATGCTACTGGGCACCACGTTCGGGCTGCTGCTGGTGCCGGGGCTGTACGTGATTTTTGCGGGGCTGATGCCGAAGGAGGAGAAGCCACATGGGGAACCGACGGCGGAAGAGGTGAAAGAAGAAGAGCCGGAGCCGGCACACGCGTAGGCTCGCTGCCCGCATGCCCCCCGGCTCTTCCCCTTCGGGAGAGGGGAGCCGGATGATTACTGAGTTCAAATAAGTTGATTCTGATGTCTTTAATAAGGTTTTTTAATTTTATTCTCTTAAAAACGAGAATCGTCAGGCTCCCCTCTCCTAGAGGGGAGGGGCTGCCCCATAGGGGTCCCGTGGGGTACCACGTCCGGCGAGCTTACGCAGGATTGACAATCGTCCTATTAGCCAGCGCCTGCCAAATCACGGCTCCTCACTCCTACCCTGCCACAGCCCCACTTCCGAATTCCTACGGCTACCCCGCGCCTACCGACAGTACCAGCATCGGCGACCTGCCGTGGCGGCATTTCTTTGCCGACTCGGCTCTCATTGGCCTCATCGACACGGCCTTACAGCAAAACCTGGATATCCGCCAAGCTAGCCAGCGCGTAGAGCAGGCCCGCGCCACCGTGCTGGAGCGCCGCGCCGCCCTGCTGCCCAGCGTGAATGCCGTGGGTTCGGCGGGCTTCGACCATTTTGGGAAATATACTGCTACTGGCGTAGGCAATTACGACACCAATTTGTCGGAGAATATCAACGCCAACCAAGTCATCTCGACCAGCCTCACGCCCGACTATTTCCTGGGTTTGCGCAGTACCTGGGAGGTAGATTTATGGGGTCGGCTACGCAGCCTACGCAACGCCGCCCAGCGCCGCCTGCTGGCCTCGGAGCAAGGCCGGCAGCTGGTCATTACCGGCCTGATTGCCGACGTGGCCAATAATTACTACGAGCTTCTGACCCTTGACAACCAACTCGCTACTTTGCAGCGCAACACCGCGCTGCAAGAGCGCGCCCTCGGCATTACCAAAATCCAAAAACAGGCCGGCCGCGCAACCGAGCTAGCCGTGCAGCAATTTCAGGCGCAGGTATTGCGCACCCGCAGCTTAGCCTTCGAAACCAAGCAGCGCATCACCGAAACCGAAACCCAGCTCAATCAGCTGTTGGGCCGCTACCCGCGCCGCATAGCGCGGCCCACCGAGCTGGCCGAAGTGCAAGTGCCCGCCCGCCTACTCGCCGGCGTGCCCGCCCGCCTGCTACTACGCCGCCCCGACGTGCGCCAGGCCGAGCTAGAGTTAGCTGCCACTGGAGCTGACCTCGACGCGGCACGGGCTGCTTTTTTGCCGGCGCTGGCCCTCACGCCCTATGCCGGGGTCAATGCGTTTAGCTCGTCGCTGCTGTTTCAGCCGAGCTCGATGGTGGCGGGCATGCTGAGTAGCCTCACTGCGCCCATTCTCAACCGCCGCGCCCTACGCGCCGAGCGCAACCGTGCCACCGCCGCCAGCATCGAGGCCTACTATAACTACCAGCAAACCCTGCAAACCAGCGTGCGCGAAGTAACGAACACCCTGCGTGGCGTGGCCAACTACGACAGCACTGCCACCCTGCGCCGCCAGGAAGTAGCAACACTACGCCGGGCCGTAGACATTACCAACGACTTACAATACACCGGCTACGCCACTTACTTAGAGATAATTACCGCCCAGCGGAGCGTACTCGATGCCGAGTTAAGCCTAGCCGAAATCCGGCGCACGCAACTGCTGCAAGCCGTGGCGCTCTACCGCGCCCTGGGCGGCGGCTGGAACACGCCGGTGCGGGAGTAAGCGTAGCGCGAATCTCTGCTTCACATTTCGTTGAGCGAGCCTTTTGCAATCCCGTCAAGCGCAACGCGCAGCAGAGCTTCGCGCTACCAAGCAAAAGCGCCCCGACCAGCTTGGTCGGGGCGCTTGTTTTATTAATTCAAATAAAGCCGGTGCGTGATTTGAAAGCGGTGCGGCGCGAAGGCATTGTAGTAAGGTGCATCGCCCATGAAGGTGAGCACGTGCACCAATGGGATGCCTTCGAGGCGGCTTTCTACCACGCGCACGGGGTACACGCGGCCTTCTACTGGCCAGTCGCCCTGGTGGTTAGCAGGGCGGGCCGAGTCGTCGAGGCACACGGCATAGTCGAGAAAAGGCGCGGCCGCAGTGGCCTCGGCCAGAGTATAGCATCCAACTTCCATAGTGCAAGTATAACCCCGGGGTGGGGCGCGTAGGTTCAACTTCCCGCTGCTGGCGACTGAGCGGCTGGGCTAATATACTGCGAAGCGGCGCGCATGGTTTGGCCTAAGCCCCACCTACTGCTTCACAAAGCGCAGCGTGCGAGGCGTCTCACCAGCCCACTGCACCCGGCAGAGGTAGAGCCCAGGCCGCAACTGTCCGGGCTGAAGCACAGCCGAATGCAACGGCGTATTGAGCTGCTGCTCGGCCACCAGCGCCCCGCGCACATCGTATATCCGCACATTCAGGGGAATATCGCGCAAGTCGGTAGGCACGTTTAGTATCAAATCCTGGTCGTCGCTGAGCGGGTTGGGATACACGCTCAGCGCCGTGATTGGCACGAAGGGATTGGCGAGCTTATAGGCCTGCAAAAAATTGGGGATGCCGTAGCCAAGGCTATTGTCGGGAGCGGCAGCTTGCGAGCCCGATTGCTTGAGATAGTAGATAACCTCCTGGGCCGTGAGCTGCGGATTGGCCTGCCAAAAACCCGCCGCCATGCCCGCCAGAATGGGGCACGCAAACGAAGTACCGCTGCCGCGCACCGATGCCCCCGCCGACGAAATAATGGCCGACGAGCCCCCCTGCGCCGCCAAATCGGGCTTGATGCGCCCATCGGCCGAGGGGCCATAGGAACTGAAATTGGTTCGTACCAGCGCCGCCGTGACGGCCGCCACGCTAATAATAGAATCGGCATCGGCAGGCGCGCCGATGTAGTGCCAGGAATTATCTCCGTCGTTGCCAGCTGCATTCACAACCAGCATGCCCACTCGCGCCGCAATGGTGGCGGCCTTCGTCGCAATGGTAGTGCGGCCGTTCATGTCGGCGTAGGTGTGGCTCAGGGCAGCGTTGTCGAAGGTGGTATAGCCCAGCGACGAGCTGATAACATCGACCCCGCACGAGTCGGCGTACTCGGCCGCAATCAGCCAGTTAGCTTCTTCAATGGGGTTTTCCGAATTGGTATCTTCCGTGATGCAAAGGCGGTACGTAGCCTTGGGCGCAGTACCGATGAAGATGCCCACCTGGTAGGCACCCATCGTGGAGAGGCAATTGGTGCCGTGGCTGTCGCGCAGGTATACGTTGGTGGTTTTATCCACGAAATTGAACGTGCTGGCCACCCGGTTTTCGGTAAAGAGCGGGGCAAACGGCGTGGTCGTATTCACGCCCGGAAAGCCGGCATCAAACACGGCAATCTGCATGCCCTCGTCCCGGTAGCCGGCATCGTGCATGGCCACGGCCCCCAGCATATCGGCTTGGCCGAAGGCGTTGCCGTAGTCGGCGGGGTTGCCGGTGGTGCGGGCCAGGGCAGTGGCGGGTTCTTCGGGCTCCAGCTTCACGGGGCTGGTTTGGGTGGCGGGGCGGTCGAGCGCGCCCGAGGTGCGCACACTGGGCAGCGCCAGCACGGTGGGCAGCACGCTGGCATCGCACACTATTACGGCCGCGTTGAGCCAGCGCGAGGTGTACCACACCTGCACGCCCGGCACAGCCCGCACCTGCGCCACGTAGGCGGGGTTCACGGGGAGGTCGCGAGGCTTCACGGCAATGCCCTGCCGGGTGCGCCGCGCCAGTGACCGCGCCGACAGAAACGCCTGCGGCTGGCTCAACGAATAGGGCGAGGCGGCCTTGTCGCGGAAATACACCAGATACTTGTGCACTGCCAGCGGCGTAGTGGGCGGCTGGGCCACAGGAGCCGCTACGGCCGCCGACACCGGGGCCAACAATGGCAGTCCGCAGGTCAGCAAGAAGGCCAATAATCGCTTGGCCAAAAAGTATTTACCTACTGAATAGCTAGTTTTCAAGGTACTATATAATGAGCGTTGCCGAATAGTCCGAATTAACGTAAAAACCACCGCCTTCGGAGGTTATTAAAGTGTTTTTCGCAACAAGGTAGCGGCTATTGTAAAATAGCCCCGGCTTTACAACCGCTCGGCCGCGTTATTTAGTTGCCGCTTGGGCAAGCAATCGGCCCCGTCCTTACGACAGTAATCGGGCCTGGTGAGCGGCATTGATAAGGCCCGGCGCATTCATGAGAGTGGCCAGGGCCAGCTCTTTCGCAGCCTGCTTCCACTCGTCGGGGCTGATGTCCTGGGCTTCTTCGCGAACCAATTCGGCCAGGGCTTGGAAGGCGTGAGTGAGGGCTTGGCGACGGGGGCACTCGGTGTGCAGCTCGGCATATACCTCAGCCAGATGGGCCTTCAGTTTCTTGCGCCGCGTGCGAAACACCGACTCCTGCGTGAGCTGCGGCTGCAAGGAATCGGCCAGCGCCAGCAGGGGCAGCAGCTTGGTGGCCGTGTCGGCTACGGCCCCTTGCAGGCGCTCGCGGCGGCGGGTTGGGGCTACAAGTAGTGGCGTCGAGGCCAGCGTATTTAGTTGGCCCTCATCGGGCAAGCCAGGTAAATATGAGTCCATCTGCTAGGGTAAGTTTTTGGCTTCCCGAGCAAGGTACGGGCCAAACTAGCGTGATGCTCAGGTGCTAGAATTGTAGAGAGCGGGGCTTGCCCCCTACTGCCACCACTTTTGCTGCGGCAGCGGGCGGCCATCGAGCACCACGGGCTGCCCCAGCTCGGGCGTGGTGAGGGGCAATTGGCGGCGGGTTGCCTCGGCCGAAGCCCGCCGCACGGGGTCGTTCCAAGCGTGGTTGGCTTCGGTGAAAGCGCCCCAATGCACGGGCAGCATCACGCGGGCCCGCACATCGAGGGCGGCCTGCACCGACTGCTCGGGCTGCATGTGGATTTCGGCCCACTGCTTATCATATTGGCCGCATTCTACCAGCGCCAGGTCGAAGGGACCGTACTGCGCGCCTATCTGCTGAAAGTGCGGCCCGTAGCCGCCATCGCCAGTGTAAAACAGGCGCTTGGTGGACGTTTTCAGCACCCACGAAGTCCAGAACGTGGAGTTGCGATTGGTTAACCCGCGGCCCGAAAAGTGGCGCGTGGGAGTGCTTATTAGCGTGAGGCCGGGCAGCTGCACCGAGTCGCCCCAGGTCACTTCGGTGATTTTAGTAGCCGGCACGCCCCAGCGTAGCAAGTGGGCACCCACGCCCAGCGGCACGTAGAAATGCTTGGTTTTCTCCTTGATTTTGAGGATGGTCTGGTAGTCGAGATGGTCGTAGTGGTCGTGCGAAATCAGCACCGCATCAATGGCCGGCAGCTGCTCGGCCGCAATGGGCACTTGTGGGTTGTAGCGCGTGGGAGCCACGCCCGAAATCGGCCCCATTTTGATGCTGAGCATGGGGTCGAGCAGGATATTTTGGCCGGCTATTTCGACCAAGCTGGCCGAGTGGCCAAACCACGTTACGCGCACTAGGTCAGGCGTTTTTTGGGTGATGGTGAGCGAGTCGAGGTGCTGCATGGGCAGCGGGCCGGGCGGGCGCTTGTCGGGCGTTTTGTCGAACAGCATGTGCCGAAGGGCGGCAAACTGGCTGCCGCCCGTCATCACGCTGGTCGGGAGGAGGTTGAAGAATTCGCCGTCTTTGTAATGGCCCGAGGCAGTGTAGTCCTGCTTGGGCGTGCCGCCCAGCTGCGGGCTGAGCTGGGCGAAGGCCACGCCCGCAATTAGCAGCACGGCAACTATTACAAGCAGGAATTTACCTGTGGCTTTAAAGAATTTACGCATACGGCTTATTCCTGAATTAAAAAACGATAGAATTTGGTCGTCATGCTGAGCTTGTCGGAGCATCTCTACCGCTTCATCTAAACCTTTCGACGGTGCAGTAGAGATGCTTCGACAAGCTCAGCATGACAGACGTGTTTTGAATCAGCTAATTCAGGAACAAGTCTACAAAAAATATGGAACCCAGCCGCGAAACGCGGCGGCTAACACCCGTGTACGGCAAGCTACAGCATCGCGCCTAAACCCGCCCAATGCGACGCCGCTAAGTCGCGGCTGCCTAGCGAATTGCCCGCCGCAACGCACTCGCCACACAATTCGCGGCCGGGCCGTACCTTTTGCGCACTTTCCCACTCTCGCCTCTAGTTTTTCATGGACCAACAAAACCTCGATGCGTCCCGGCGCAAGTTTCTCAAAAGCAGTGCCGTGGCTACGGCTGGCATCCTCATTGTGCCGCGCTACGTGCTCGGCGGCAAGGGCTACACGGCCCCCAGCGACCAGCTTGTGATTGCCAGCGTGGGCGTGGGCGGCAAGGGCGCAAGCGACATTGCCGCCTTCGCTAAAACCGGCAAGGCCCGCATTGCCTATCTCTGCGACGTAGACGACCAGCGCGCCACTCAGTCGCGCCAGGCCTTTCCGCAGGCCAGCTACTACAAAGACTGGCGCAAGCTGCTCGATAAAGAGCACAAGCACTTCGATGCCGTGTCGGTATCGACCCCCGACCACAACCACGCCGCCGTAACCCTGGCCGCCATGCAGCTTGGCAAGCACGTGTATGTGCAAAAGCCCCTGACCCACGACATCTATGAGGCGCGCATGCTCACCGAAGCTGCCAAGCGCTACAAAGTGGTGACCCAGATGGGTAACCAAGGCGCGTCGAACGATGGCGTGCGGCAGCTGCGCGAGTGGTACGATGCGGGCCTGCTCGGCAACGTGCACACCGTGTACTGCTGGACCGACCGCCCCGTGTGGCCCCAGGGCATTGCCTGGCCCGCCGCCAAAGCCACCCCACCCCCTACCCTCGACTGGGACCTGTGGCTGGGCTCGGCTCCCTACCGCGACTACATCGAAAAGCTCGTGCCCTTCAACTGGCGCGGCTGGTGGGAATACGGCACCGGCGCGCTCGGCGACATGGGCTGCCACCTGCTCGAAGCGCCGTTTCGGGTGCTCGATTTGCAGTATCCGCGCGCCGTGCAGGCCAGCGTGGGCAGTGTGTATGTCGATGAGTTTAAGCGCGGCTACTTCCCCGACAGCTGCCCGCCGAGCAGCCATGTGGTGCTGCGCTTCCCCAAAACCAGCAAAACCACGCAGGATGTGACCCTACACTGGATGGACGGCGGCATTCAGCCCGAGCGCCCCACCGAGCTAGGCCCCACCGAGCTGTTTGGCGACGGTGGCAACGGCATTCTGTTCATTGGCGACAAGGGCAAGATGATGGCCAGCACCTATTCGGCCAATGCCCGCCTGCTGCCCACCAGCCGCACCGCGCAGGCGAACATCGCGCCCACGCTGCCCCGCGTGCCGGGCCAGGCCGATGGCCACTACGGCCAGTGGGTAGAGGCTTGCCTGGCCGGCTACGGCAAGAAGGAAGTTAGCTCGCCCTTCGAGCTGGCCGGCCCGCTCACCGAGGCGCTGCTCGTGGCCAACCTCGCCATCCGGGGCTACGACTTGCAGCGCCCCAAGGCCACCGGCCCCGGCATGGACTACCCCGCCCGCAACTTGGAGCTGCTCTGGGACCCGCAGCAGCTCAAAATCACCAACCTGGACGAGGTCAACCGCTTTGTGAAACGCGACTATCGGGCGGGCTGGAAATTGGGCTAAGTTGGCCTAGCGGCGGCGCTGGTTTAATGCACCAGCGCCGCCGTTAGGCTGGCTACTTGCATCGTGCTTTGCTGGTCGATAACCTTCATAATACTTGCGACATACACACGGGGCTGGCCTAGCTTTGTGTAAAAAAAGGTATTGCCCCGGTTGAGGTATTCCTCGACGCAAGTAGGCTTTGCCTTCCCCTTGCGAGGTTGAATCTCAAACTCGGAAATATCATACGCTACCAACCCATCGGTGATGGTCAGCTTTATCTGCCGCCACAAGGTGCACTGTAGCGAATCTGAGGCAGAAAGAGGCCTTATCCGCTCGGTTGAGTTGCCCGTTACCAACTGGGCCATCATAGGTATACCTACCCGCGCCACCAGTGTGCGGGTGGCCGCGCCTGGCACGCCCGGGGCCGCCGCAGTGGGCGTGCCAAGCGCGGCCACCCAATGCGAAGCCCGTTCGTAAAGCTCAGCCTGGCTGCTGCTTGGCACCCGAACACTGGCCGAATACGCAATTTTGCCCCGCACGCTATCAATGGGTGGCATCACCGCGAACTGCGCGTGCGCCGAAAAACCTACCAGTACCGATGATAAAAACAGTAGAAATCTATTCATACGGCCAAGCTACGCAGCCTTGGCAATTTACCCAAAGCTCAAATCCTAACGATGGGCCCTGAGTATGAGCAGCGCTACCGAGAGGTCGGGCTTTTATATGCATCGGCCTGAGCCTGTTGCACTCTAGGCTGCGGATGCTGTGTGGTTGTGGGTGCTTGGCTGCTCTCTACTTGCTTTTTGGGTAGTAGAAAGGCTATTGCGCCCGCCAGCACAACAACAACCAGTAGCAGTAGCAGCGCCCCTTTTTTTAAGTTCTTCGGGGCCGGAGCCGTGGGAGCATCGGTAGGTAACTGAGGCGAAGCAGGCTGCATACGTACGGTGCTAAGATGAGGGCACAAGTACGCAAGTACCGGCTGGGGGTTATGAGTGAAGTATGTAACGTCTCCCTGTGCAAAAACAAATCCACACGGTTCCCTACCATTGCCGCTTAGCTGACAGCTATCAATTAATCGACAGTCTATCTCCTCTTTAGCATCTTTCGTATCGACATGGAAGCTGGGCAATGTTGCAGCCACTCATAGGCTGAGGCTACATCATCAAAAATCGCGATTACTGGCTGTGTGGCATAATAAAGCGCATGCTCCATCGCCGTGCGGTCGTTGTAGCCTTTGTTATACACCCAGGCAAAATACCTCACGCCCTGCGCCGACAAGGTATTAAGGTACTCACCTCCAATCCACGGTACCGAGTGCTGCCAGCTGCCCACCAACCCCGTATGGTCGCTGAGTATCTTGCTACAGGGCCAGGCAAGATGGCACGCACAAATAGCAGCAGCGTGCTCTCGTACAGAAGCTACGTCGTGCACCCCTAACCATTGGTTATAGAGCCACCCATTAGCCTCATCATAGCTCACCCGTAGGCCTGGCAAGTCAAGTAGGCAATACATCTCTTCCATTTAGCTAATATATACACGATACGTTATACTATCACCTACGCCGTTAGCGAACTAATCACTTACAATAGAGACCGCAGCAACACGCACGCGTATGGTGCTATTTGCCGTGCGTTATCGCCTGCCTGTCTAGTACGCTTGAGAGATTGCAGGAGTTGATAACACTCAATCTGCATCGAGTGAATTGCTGAACAACTCATATCCCAATGCCCCTGAACCTCCCTACTGTCGACTAGGCCCAGCCCGGCTAGGTGCGCCATATAGCCCAGGTATTCTTTGCGGGTGAGCGTGGTGATGGCCCAGCCGACGTGGTAGGCGTCGAGGTGCGTGACCACCTGCATGTAGCGCTGGGCGCCGCTGCCCCTGGTGCGGGTTTTCGGTTAGCCAGGCGGCATGAAAGTCGGCCACCGTCACGAGCTTGGGGGCTTCTACTTTGTCGCGCCGGGGCTTGACAGGCGGCCCAAAGGCCTCGTCGTTGGCGGCCGCTTGCAGCTGGGCTTTTTCTACCTTGTCAACGAGGGCCGCGAGCTTGGCATTGTTATGCCGGTGGGCATCTTCTGGCGCTGGCCTTCCTATGTCACATCGAGCGAGATGCGGCAGCGACTTTCTTTATCGGGACGCGAAAGCACTTGGCGCAAGCTGTATTCGATAGGCCGGCAAGTTAGCACTGGCTACTTCCCAATGGCGGCCGCCCGGCGTTTGCGAATAATATCCTGCTGCCGATAAAAATCCAGTTCGGCCAAATAGGCATCTGCGCTCCACGCCGGGTTGAAGGCTTGCAGGCTGTTGCGCAGGCGGCTGAATTCCTTTTCCTGCTCCATACCCAGCAGCACACTCGTAGAGTCGGCTTGCAGGGCTTCGTAGCGCGAGATGAGCAGGAGCTCGATAGAAACTATTTCGGTGCCGCCCTGGCTATTGCTGGGCAGCTTCTTGTAGGGAGTGCGTTTTTGCGGAAATGTCTGCCCCTGGAACGTGGCTGGGACCACGAATAGGGTAGGCTTCTGCTGCGAGCCACTGCCGCCCATTGCCAAGCGCGCTCCCAGGCCCAGGCCGTTTACGAGGGCGGAACTGACTTGTGCCTGAGCGGCCAGCGAGGTATTTGCTAGTAGCGCAATGAATAACAGCGGTTTCATGCTGTCAAATATAGAAAAATTATACTAACGCTTTTCTGTTTGCAAGTAATAACAAAAAAAGCCCCGTTGAGGCGGGGCTTTTCAAAGGATTGCAGGCAGGTTAGCTAGGCAGATACTTGATTGCCAAGCCTATCAGCGCCGTGATAGTAAAGAGCACCAAGGCGAAACGATTATACCGCTTGCGCTGCTGGGGCGACTGGTTGCGGTCATCTGAGAAGACGGGGGGAGCATAGAGAATCATGGCGTACCGAGGGGAATAAGTAAGACACGGTAATTCTATCGCTGGCCTCACTGGCTCATTACAGGCAGGGCTTGCGGGTGTAGGGTTTGCGTGGAGGCTTCAGGGATTAAGCTGTTGGAAGTAGGCATCCAATTGCTCGCGGTTGGCTAGGCGCCGAAATTCGGAACTGCCATAGCCTACTTCCTGCTCACCGGCCGCAATACGCGCCAGCACCCCGTCGGCGAACGCATCAGCCGGCTCGCCCGCAGCGTAGGCACCTGGTCCACCGAGGTCAGTCTGCACGAGGGGCGGGATAATCTCCACGACTGCTACCCCCAGCTTGGCCGCCTGGTAGCGCAGCGAAAGCGTAAACGAGTGCAGCGCGGCCTTCGTGGCACAATAAACGGGGGTAGCAGCCAGCGGCACAAAGGCCAGGCCCGACGACACGTTGAGAATGGTGGCACCGGGCTTGCCCTGCAAATGCGGCAGCAGCAGGGCCGAGAGGTGGATGGGTGCTTCGAGGTTAATGGCTAACTCCTGCCGCTCCTGCTCCCAGGCCTCAAGCGAGGCACCCAAGTCGGCGATAGTCAGGCGGTTGGAGATGCCAGCGTTATTGAGCAGCACGTTCAGGGTGGGATGCTCGCGGCGCACCCACTCGGCCAGGGCAACGCGCTCAGCGGGTTGGGCTAAATCGACCTGGTAGGTAAGTAGGCCAGGAATGCGCTGCTGCGCTTGCTGTAGCTTATCGGCGCGGCGGCCGACGGCAATCACTTGGCTGCCGGCCGCTTGCAGACGCTCGGCCAGCGCCAGGCCGATACCAGTTGCCCCGCCCGTCAGAAGGATGGTGTTATTGGCTAGGTTCATACCGGTACAACAAGGCTAGCCGCGCCTGGTTAACGCTCCCCTACTGGCAGGGTGTTCGAGGTTTGTGTGGGGGCTGCCTACCTATGGTTTACTCAACGGCTGTCAGTCGTAATACCATAGCCCCTGTAGCCCAGCGCAGGCTCACGGATAGGAGCATGCCAGTCAGTATCTTTTCCCAGGGCAAGGTTACTTGTCTGATTCCTCCTTCAGCTGCTAAAGAGGCCAGCAAGCACAGAGAAGATTCTACGACAGCCCAGCCAATCAATACGACCACGGCCACAGTCGACATCCCCCACCACGGACGCCAGAGGGCCTCCCGCTGGTCGTGCCGGCTTTTCAGCAGGCGTACTACCCACAGCCAAGCTACTAGGTTTAACCCGAACGTGAGTATTGTCTGACCCACTTCTAGCAGTACCGGCTGTGTTTGCCTCATGGGCAACAGGTTGAGCAACTCCTGGCTGGGTATGACGAGCAGTCCAACCGCCCCTCACTAAGCCGGGCTTTTTCTTTGCCCTATGTCATTCCATGCCTTCCAACTATTGTCGCCCGTCGTACAGCTCTACTGGGTGCTTAAGCCCGGCACCTCGCTAACCAACCACTGACAGCCGGGGCGGTTTCACTGACGAAGTGGCGAGTTTAAGTCGGGTAGTTTTCCATTGGAGAAACCTATAGATAGGTGGTTTTTTGGGTGCAAGCATTAAAAAAAGCCCTTAGGAAGTTTGGTAAGGGCTTTTCAGTGGGCCCACTTGGGGACGAAGTTCTGCCGGACGGTGCCGGAACACGCTGCTAATTATCTTGTAGCGAAGCCATAGGCTAGTTGACCAGCGAAACAGCCGGCACGTTTCGGCACCGACTTTCTTTAAAACCGGGGGCAAGTTTTGGCTTTGCCCCCGGTTTTGCTTTTCTACTTAGGTAGAATTTTAGAACTGTGGTGTCGCATTCGTTTTTCTAAAGGTGCTCGAGCTGCCGGGTTGGTGGCCGATTGCCGCGCTGCCGGCGGCGGTGGGTGATTTGAGATAGTTTTGTAATGACGGGCGATACTTTGCGATGAACGAGCTTTCTATAAATTTTATGCCTCGAAAGAAACTAGTACAACTGATTTCCACTGCATTGTTACTGCTTGGGGTTATTCTATTGATCCCTGGCACTGACTGGCATAGTAAGGCTTCAACGTTTGCTTTTGTCAGCGTTTTAGTGGGTACGATCGGTTCTATCGTTTCCATATTTATCCCCTCTAACTATACCCTCTACTTTGAATGTGAAGATTGGATACAAAGTGATGAAGATAGTTTTTTGACGGTAAAGGCCTCAAAACATGGTCAAGGCACATCACCAACAGTTCAAGTGTTTATAAAAAATAAGGACTCTTACGATGAAGTGGGGGCAGGAACTGCCCATGACAAGGATGGAAACGTGACAGTAAGTGCCAGCAGGACATTTACTATGGCTGGCAAACTTGTTATTTCATAAGGCGGGTATCCCCGGCAGGCATGGTAAAAGCATTTCGAGTACCCGACGCCCGACAAGCTGCCTTTTTC
>CAXUKA010000102.1:0-17556 GCA_964251335.1 uncultured Hymenobacter sp. | reverse complement strand
AGCCGGCTACGATGAGCTGGGTGATGTAGCGGTCAGCGGGCATTTTTTCGAACCGCGGGAAGGAGCCATCGGGCAACTGCATGGCTCGCAGCTTGGCGAGGGCGCGGGCGGTTTCGGCAGCCAGGCGCGGCTCGTCGAAGAGGGTGCTGAGGCGGGCCAGGCGCTCAGTTTCGCTTTGGGCGTCGCGCACCCAGGGGGTTTCTTGCAGCAGTAAGTTTTTAAGCTCCTGGTTTTGGGCTAGCTTGCTGCTGAGCTGCTCGCGCTGCTGGGCGGTGCCGCTCTGGGCCTGACGCTGCCACTCGGCCAGGATGGTTTTGAAGCGCGGATTGCTCTTCAAAATCTGCGCGGCCAGCAAGTTGGCGTAGAGGCGGCTGAAAGTCTGCTCGGAACACTCGTAGGGGTACTCCATGAGGTAGGGCAGGCTTTGCACAGCGTACCAGGCGGGGTTAGCGGTCATTTCCAGCGTCAGGCTCTGGTTTCGGCGCGTGGGACTGCTGGTGCTGGTGAGCTTTTTCAGCTCAAACTCGCGGGTGCCGGGGCCGACGATGGGCAGCGGCAGGCTTTCGGTGATGAGGATTCTATTTGGGAGGACGGGCAACGTGTTTTCTTCGCCATCGGAGAAAGCTGCTTTTTGGTTTTCGGTTTTTGGTTTTCGGCTCTTGGGAGCATCTTCCCCAGTCTGCGCTACCACGCGGTAAGTCACGGCCACGGGCGCGAAGTCGGCGGGCAGGCTGATTTCCCAGCCCAGTGCCTGACTCTGGTGCGCGGCGGCCGATACCTTTTGTTGGTCGCTGCCTTTCAAGAGTTGGCTGGTAATATCCTGGCCGGTGGCGGCGTCGAGCAGGAATAACTGCGCCGTGCCGCTGGTGGCGTGGTCGGTCAGGTTCGAGAACTTGGCGGGGAAGGTGAACGTGTCGCCCTGCCGCAGGAAGCGCGGCGCGTTGGGCGTAAGCTGGATTTCCTTCTGCGTCACGAGCTGACGGGCCAGCTGGCCGGTGTGCAACTGCTTGTCGTGAGCCAGGGCCAGCAACTGCCAGCGCGTCACGGCCTCGGGCATCTGAAATTCGAGGACGATGTCGCCGTTGGCGTCGGTGTGCAGGGCGGACTGCCAGAAAGCCGTTTCGCGGAAGTCGGTGCGGGTGGGCACGGCGGCGAGGTTGGGGGCAGCTGTTGTATTTGGCTTTGTGAGAGCGTCGAATCCTATTGCATTGCCATCTGCTCTCCGGCCACTAAAGGTCAGTGATACCCCAGGAATAGCAGCAGCCATTGGGGCCGGCGCGGCATCAGCAGCTATAGCATAACCGCCTTGTTTATAGTTCGCTTCCCTACTGCTATCACTGAACCTCGCATTTCTCAGCACTATGCCCCGATGTCTTGTATATCGCGAGGGCGGCATTGACCAGTCATTCAACTCAGGATATTCCACTGACTCCAGTTCCACGCCTGTATCATCAGCAATCCCCAGCGGCTCCGAATTAACCTCCCCAAACCTCCCATCCCAACCCAGCCGCGCCGGGTAGTAGTCGAAGCCAAACTGCGGAGCCTGGAAGCTGTGCGGCCGGAAAATATCCAGGCTTTGGTCGTAGAGCGTGGCCAATAATTCGGCCTCGGCCGGCTGGCCGTTGGCCTGGTGAATGGTGATGCGCCAGGTTTCCTTTTGGCCCGGCTGGAGCCGGTCGCGGAAGGTGGCGATGCTGAGGCGCAGCGGCTGGGGTTTCTCAGTTACCTGCACGGTGGCCTCGTGCAAGTACACGTGGTTGTCGCGCACCTGCGTGGTGTGGATGTAGAGCTGCCCCACTAACGTGGCCGGGCCGCTTTCTACCTCCAGGCGGCGCTGCTCGCCGGCTTTCAGGGTCAGCCATTCCCGGCGCAGGGGCACGCCGCCGCGCTCTACTTCGAGCAAGATGCGGGCACCGGCCTCGCTGCTGCCCAGCAACACGAGGGCGCGCTCGCCGGGGGCCACCGTGTCAGCGGGCACCGCAAACCAATCGGGCGTGGCGTAGGGCAGCGTGGCCGCCTGCGTATCGTAGAGCGTGAAATCGAGGTGGGCGTGGGCGGCCGTGTCGGGCGCGGCGGCCTGGGCTTCGAGGCGGTAGCGGCCGGTGGGCACGCTGGCCAGCAGGGCTGCCACATTGAGCGCGGAACTAGCGTGGGTGTCGAAGGACAGCGTTTTGACTAGCTCGCCGGGCAGCTCGTTGGCCTCGGTTTCGGGGGCGGGGCCGGGCACGCCGGGCGGGTTGGGGCGGTAGCGGCGGGCCAGCAGGCGCAGCGTGCCGGTGGCAGGCAGCGGCTCGCCGGTGGCATTGGTACCCAGCAGCGTGAGGGAGGGCAGGTGCTGGTGGTCGATGAGGTCGGGGCCAGTGAGCTGCAAATTGAGCGGGTTGCGGCCGATAACCACGCTACGGGTGCCGGTGTGGGTTTCGCCGGCCGCGTCGGTCACGTCGGCGGTTACTTCAAATAGATAGCCCGGCTCCCAGCCGCGCCGGCCCGGCTGGGTGGGGGCCAGCGGCGGCGTGAAGGTGAGCGTGAAGCGCCCTTCGGCATCGGTAGTGGTGGTGCCGTGGGCAATTTCCTGATTGCCGCGCCCGCCGCCGATGCCACGTCCCCGAAAACCATAATCGAACAAATACAACTCGCGGCGCGTGATGCGGTAGCTCACCGTGGCCCCATCGGTGGCCTGCCCGGCGTAGGCACGGGCGCGGCCCGTGAGGCTAAGCGGCTGGCCCAATTGTGGCCGGCCGGGCACCGAGTCGAGTGTGACCTGGAAGGTGGGCCGCTTGTAGTCTTCGACCGCGAAGCTGAGGCTGCCGTTGTCGGTTTGCAGCGTCATTTGACCATTGAGCAAGCCCGCAGGCAGCACCAATGAGCCATTGAAACTACCATACTCCGAAGTGGTGAAAGACAGCGTCTGCACGACCTGGCCGTTTACATCGCGCAGCCGCACGCTCACCGGCTGGCCGGTAATGATGCTGGCCTTGTCGTTCAGCGACTGCGTGAGAATGCCCTTGAAATACAGCGTCTGGCCGGGGCGATAGATGGCGCGGTCAGTAAACAGGAAAGTTTGCCGCGCCGGCGCAGAAATCCCCATGCGGTTGCGGGGCGTGTAGCCATTATTCTCTACCCCGACCAGCAGCGTGTCGCGCCCACGCCAGATTTTGGCCTTGCTAATGTCTTCCGAAAACTTAGTCGAGTTCATGGGAGCAGCCAGCTCCACCTCGCCTGTTGCAGCCGACTGCACGACTTCGCCCAAGCGCTTGACCTCCCCCTTACCGCTGACGTAATGGGTATAAATACCCTGGGCCGAAACCCCGCTCAGCAGCGCCCCGCTTTGCCGATGCAGCAAGAGCAGCGTCGAGCCGGCTCCTTCCTCATGCGCTTGCCGCAGGGCGCTTAGCTCGCTGGCTCCCACCACGCCAAACGCCGTAATAGCCCCGGCTGGCCCCGTAGCAGCGGTGTTAAGCTTGGCCTGGTTGCTAAGTAAAACCAAGTAATAGCCCGTGGGCAGCGCTGCCCCAGCCACGGCAAATTTTTTCTCTTTATAGTCAAGCGAGTGTGCGGGCACCGCCACTGGCCACGCGGCAGCCGGCGCGGCCTTCAGCGCACGCGCATAGCGTTTGGATAACGTGCGCTCGTCGTACTCACCAGCCTTTTCCCACTCGTCCAGGGTAATGCGGTAAGCCCAGGCGTGCAGCTGGGTCACGTTGCGGGCCGTGAGGTCGAGCCGCCAGGGCTGGCCGGGCACCACGATATCGGCAGCTGAAAACGATACTTCCGGCCGCTCAATCCCTTCGCGCAACTGCTGCGCCCGCCCCGCGCCCCGCGATTTTGGGAAGCGCGCTTCGGCCGTTCGCGCCAGCGCCACGGCGGCTACTGGGTCGGCTTCGCGCTTGGCCTCGGCTTGGTTAGCAATAAACTCAGTGCTGATGGGCAGTGATTTATATACCTCAGCCATACGGACCAGCGCGGGCTGGTACTGGTCGGCGAGGTCGGTATTCTGCGTGATGCCATGCAAGTAGTTGATACGCTGCAAGTCCACGTCGGCTAAGGCAGCGGGATTGTTCGCGTTGAGGCGAGCCACCGTGAGGCGCTGCAACAGCCGCAACGCGTGCAGCTGGCCATTGAGCGAGTCGGCGGCCGGGGCATCAAGTTTTAGCGCTGCAAACTCCTGGGTGCTACCAAACAGCCGGGGGTCGGTGGGCTGAAACTGCTGCTCGGGCCGGGTGATGTACAGCTCTTGGTTTTGCAGGCCCGCAATGGCCCGCTGGGCTAGCAGGTCGTAGAGCGTGGGGCGCAGGGCGCGGCCTTCGGCGTTGCCGCCCGTGGCAAGGTCGCCGAGGTCGGCCAGGGCAGTTTTCAGCTGGCGGGCGGGCTCGTCTTCTACCGACTGGTAATAGTGCCGCACGATGGCCGCGCCGAGCCGCCCGGCATCCCAGGTGGCGAGGGTGGTGCCGCCATCGGCCGCGCCGGGCGTGGCCTGGTCAGCAGTGGGTGTGGCGCCTTGGGTGCGCTGGTACAGTTGGTAGCGGTGCTGGTTGTAATAGCTAGCATACAGCCCCGCCAGCAGCGAATGTAGAATGGGCCGCGCCGGAAACTGCGCCGTTTTCACATCAGCTTCGAGCAGGGCGATGGCCTTTTCGTCGGCGTCGTTTTCCTTGTTTTCGAGCAGCCGGATTTTGTAGAGCAAAGCCCGCACGTAGGCCGGGGCGTTGTTTTCCTTTCTGGCTTGCTGGTAAAGTTTCTCGCCCAGCGGCGCGGCGGTGGCCGTCTGGTCTTTTTTTAGCAGCGCGTCAATCTTCTTCCACTGGGCCGCCAGCGGCGGATTAGGACCGGGCGCGGCCGAGTCGGCAAGGATAGTAGCCATAAGTAAGACGCAGAACAGGAGCAGATAGCGCATGAGCAAGCAGTGGGTGACGCCCCAAAGATGCCAGAACCGCGCCAAATGCACAGAGGCGGAAAATAGGTAGGTGCGTAAATGAGTAAAGAAGTTGGCCAACTTCTTTACTCATTTACGCACCTACCTATTTTCAATTTTACCCCCGTCCCCGTCGCACTGGGAAGAACAGCAATTGCACTATCAGCATAACCACAATTGTGTACGCCACGCTCACTCCTACCCTAGCCAGCGTGAGCAGCGGGTGCTGCAAGGAGCCCAGCTCCAGGAAGAAAAACGCCAGGTGGTGCAGCGTCACCAGCAGCGCCAGGTACACCGAAAACCATTGCCAACCCATCAGGTGCACGTTCACGGTATCCTGGGCGTCGTAGCCATCGCGCGGGGTGAGCAGGCGCAGCACCCACGGGCGCAAGTAGGCCAGCAGCACAGCGGCGGTGGCGTGCAGCCCACCCGTATCGTGCGCAATATCAATGCTAAAGCCCAGCACAAACCCCAGCAGCAGCTGCAACGCTATGGGCGTGCTAATGGGCAAAAACAACAAAAAGCCCAGGTAAAAGAAATTCCACCCCAGGTTGAACAGCACCACGCTGCCACTGTCGAGCAGCAGCACGTATACGCCCACGTAGAGCATAAAACGCAGCAGCTGCCGGCCAATAGTCCAGGCTAAGCTCATGGCGTTTTCCCTCCTTTCGCGGCTTGGGCCTGGGCCGCCCGCACGGTGGCTGGCAGCTCGCTGGTGTGCTGCTCCAGCGAGTCGCGCTCGATGCTGGTCGGCGCGGGTACCACGTACACGTAGGTGAGGCGGCTAAAATCGACCCCCAGGCGCAGCTTCACCGTCAAAAAATCTTTGTTGGGCTCGGTCGTCACCGACTCGACCGTACCGATAAACACGCCCGCCGGGCATAGGGCATTGTAGCCCGACGTTACCACGGTATCGCCGCGCACCACTCGCGCCTGGCGCTGCACCTGGTCGACCAGCGCGTGCGAAAAGTCCATGCCCTCGGGCCACTTCACGCTGCAAATAGTGCCATCGCGCTTGAGCTGGGCAGCTATTTGGAGCTTGGAATGTAATAGTGATGTTACGCGAGCATAGTGCTGGCTCACAGCCTGCACCTTGCCCACCACGCCGCTCGCGCTGATAACGCCCCGGTCGGGCTGCACACCATCGGCGCTGCCTACGTTCAGGGTCAGGTAGTTATCTACCTCACGAAGCGAATTATTGATGACCCGCGCCGCCACCAGTGGCCGCGAGGCTAGCCGGCTGCCGCCGAGCAGTAGCGTATCGGGGCGGAGGGAGCTTTGAGCTTTGAGGTTTGCCTTTTGAGCTGCTGTTGCCTGGCCCTGGGCAGCCAGTACTAGCGGCATGGCCGGGTGCAAATGCCGATACACCACGCGCCCGAGCGTATCGCGGCCCACGGGCAGCGAGTCAGCTTCGCGGTGGCTGAAATCGGGCGGGTAGAGCTGGCGGCGCAGCTGGGCGTTGTCGGCCAGCAGCTGCTGGTTGAGTTCGCCCAGCCGGAAATAGTCAGTCACCTGAGTACGGCGCTCCAGCAACACGCCCATGTAGGCGTTAGCCGAGTTAAAAAACGCCGCCCGCTGGTACGAGCTATTCGTCAAAAAGTAATAAAAGCTCACTACCTCCAGCAGCACAAAGAGCATCACTCCTTGGTAGCGCAGCAGAAAAGCAATGAGGTTACGCACAGTGGTGAGTTATGAATTAAAAAATTATGAGTTATGAGGTGAAGCTATGGGCTTGCCAGAAAGGCCAACTCATAACCCCTAACTCATAACTCATAACTTCTTGACTACGTCAAGAGCACGCCCCGGAAGCCCTGAATATCCTTAATCGCCTTGCCGGTGCCGCGCACCACGGCGCGAAGCGGGTCTTCGGCAATGTGGATGGGCAGCTTGGTCTTGGCCGCCAGGCGCTTGTCGAGGCCACGCAGCAGCGCGCCGCCCCCAGTGAGGTGAATACCATTTTCGTAGATGTCAGCCGACAGCTCGGGCGGGCTGATTTCCAACGCTTTCAGCACAGCTTCCTCGATTTTAGCTACCGATTTATCGAGTGCGATAGCGATTTCCGACGATGTCACCCGGATAACCTTCGGGATGCCCGTCATCAGGTCGCGGCCGCGCACCTCGTAGTCGGCGGGCGGGTTGTCGAGCTCGGTGAGGGCCGCGCCTACCTCGATTTTGATGCGCTCGGCCGAGCGCTCGCCGATGAGCAGGTTGTGCTGGCGGCGCATGTAGTCGAGAATGTCCTGGTTGAACACGTCACCAGCCGTCTTGATAGACTGGTCGCACACGATGCCCGACAGCGCAATCACGGCAATCTCGGTAGTACCGCCCCCGATATCGATTATCATCGAGCCCACGGGCTGCTCTACGTCGATACCGATGCCTATGGCCGCGGCCATAGGCTCCTGTATCATCCACACTTCCTTGGCCCCAGCGTGCTCGGCCGAGTCACGCACGGCGCGTTTTTCCACCTCCGTAATGCCCGATGGAATGCAGATAACCATGCGGTGCGAAGGTTGAAACAGCCGCGTACGGGTGTCGATGAGCTTAATCAAGCCCTTTATCATTTCCTCAGCGGCGTGGAAGTCGGCGATAACGCCGTCTTTCAATGGCCGGATGGTCTTGATGTTATCGTGCGTCTTTTCGTGCATCTGCTGGGCTTTGCTGCCCACTGCGATGACTTTATTGGTAGTGCGGTCTTTGGCGATGATGCTCGGCTCATCGACCACGATTTTATCATTGTGAATGATTAACGTATTGGCAGTGCCCAGGTCGATGGCAATATCGCTGGTCAGAAAATTAAAGAAGCCCATTATAAGGAGGGGGCGAAAAGCAGAAGGAATTAAGCGTGCAAAGGTACGGCAGAATAAGCCGGCCTAACGTCCAATTTTTAGTGCTTAAAATGCCGAACGCCCGTCAGCACCATCGCCATGCCCAGCTGGTCGCAGGCATTGATGCTGTCCTGGTCTTTAATGGAGCCACCGGGCTGCACTACCGCCCGAATACCGGCCGCGCCCGCAATTTCGACGCAGTCGGGGAAGGGGAAAAATGCATCCGAAGCCATCACCGCGCCCTTTAGGTCGAAGCCGAAGCTAGCGGCCTTCTCAATAGCCTGGCGCAGGGCATCGACTCGCGAGGTCTGGCCCACGCCCGAGGCCAGCAGCTGGCCGGGGCGGGCCAGCACGATAGTATTGCTCTTGGTGTGCTTGCAAATTTTGCCGGCAAATTCCAGCGCCGCCGTCTCCTCAGGCGTGGGGGCCGATTTGGTAACGGTGCGGAAGTCGGCGGCCGTTTCGGTTTGCAGGTCGGCGTCCTGCTCGATTATACCGTTGAGCAGGGTTTTGATTTGCTTCTTGGGGAAATCGACCGGCTTCTGGCGCAGCAAGATGCGGTTTTTCTTGGTTTGCAGAATGGCCATTGCCTCCTCCGTAAAGCCGGGCGCGATGAGCACCTCGAAGAACAGCTTATTCAGTTCCTGCGCGGTGGCTTCGTCGATGCCTTTATTGGTGATAATCACGCCGCCAAAAGCCGAAACCGGGTCGCAGGCCAGGGCATTGACATAGGCCGTGTGCAGGCTATCGGCCTGGGCCACGCCGCAGGCATTGGTGTGCTTGAGAATGGCTACGGCGGGCATGCCCTGGGCAAACTCGCGCATAAGCTGCACGGCGGCATCTACGTCCACAAGGTTGTTGTAGCTCAGCTGCTTGCCATGCAGCTGGTCGAATAGTGCATTTAAATCGCCGTGAAAAGCGCCGGACTGGTGCGGGTTTTCGCCGTAGCGCAGGCTGGTGCTTGGCGCATCGAGGGTAGTGCCCGGAGTCTGGGTCTCCAGGCTGGTGCCCTGGCTTACGTACTTGAAAATCTCGGTATCGTAGTGGCTGGTAGCGGCGAAAGCGGCGGCGGCGTACTGCCTCCGGTCTTCGAGGCTCGGGCTGCCGTTGGTTTTTTCCAGCAAGTCGGTCACAGCCTCGTACTGGTCGCGGCTGCTGACAACCAGCACATCGCGGTAGTTTTTAGCAGCAGCGCGGAGCAAGGCAATGCCGCCAATGTCTATTTTTTCAATCACGTCGGCCTCGGGCGCACCGCTGGCTACAGTTTCCTCGAAAGGATACAAATCGACTACTACCAAGTCGATGGGCGGAATGCCATGCTGCTCGGCCTGGGCCAAGTCGCCGGGCTCGTGGCGGCGGTGCAGAATACCACCGAAAACTTTGGGGTGCAAGGTTTTAACGCGGCCACCGAATACCTCGGGGAAGCCGGTGAGGTCTTCCACGGCGGTTACTTCAGCGCCTTGCTCTTCCAGAAATTTTTGGGTGCCGCCCGTGGAGTAGAGCTGCACGCCGAGACGGCGTAGAGTGGCTACCAAGGGCGCCAGCCGGTCTTTGTGGTACACGGACAGCAGGGCGGCGCGAATGGGTTGGTCGGGCATACAAACGGGGCGACAAAGCGCGAGAAAGTGAAATCGCAGGAAGTTGCCGGGCCGGCCCAGCGCGCCGGGCGGCTTGGCGGCGCAAAGGTAGGCCGCCCAGCCAGCGCCACCCAAGCCGGCTGCCAGAATAGCTAAATACGACCAAAACAGGCCGCTGGCTGGTAACTCCCGGCACCGGTTTGGAGTTAGAGTTATTTCACTAGGTACTCATTCCTACCTGTTTTTTGGTTTCCCTTTTATGCTGAGCGACTTCCCTCTGGCTACTGCAGCTTCTGTGTCTACCCCTGCCCTTTCGCCTCCCGAAGTCACCCAGCCCAACGCCCTCGCCAGCCCGGCAGCAGCCGTAGCGGCGGCCGCGCAACTGGCCCCGCGCCTGCTGGCTCAAGCTGCCCAAACCGATGAAATCGGCGGCTTCCCGACCCAGGAGTTTACCTGGCTGCGCGACGCAGGTCTGCTCACGGCGGCGTTGCCGCCCGCGCTGGGCGGCGTGGGCTTGGGCGAGCCAACGGCCGCGCTGGCGCTGCTGCAAGTGCTTTACCACATCGGGCGGGGTAATCTGGCGGTGGGGCGGCTGTTCGAGGGCCACGTTAATGCCCTGCTGCTGATACAGCGCTTTGGCAAGCCGGCGCAGGTGGCTGAGTACGCCGCTGATGCGCGGGCCGGGCATTTGTTCGGCGTTTGGAATACTGAAAACCCCGCCCACGGCGTGCGGCTTGATTTTCTGGCCGATGGCCGCTACCGCCTGCACGGGGCCAAAACGTTTGCTTCGGGCGCGGGCCACATCACGCGGCCGTTGCTCACGGGTGCGCTGCCCGGCCACCACGGCTGGCAAATGCTGGTGCTGCCCGCCGATGAGCAGCGCCCTAAGCTAGACCGCAGCTTCTGGCGGCCGCTGGGCATGCGGGCCACCGCCAGCTTTATTGCTGATTTTGAGCAGTTAGAAATCGACGCCAACTGTTTGGTAGGAAAACCTAATGACTACTACCAGCAGCCGTGGTTCGGGGGCGGAGCCGTGCGTTTTGCCGCTGTGCAGCTGGGCGGTGCGGCCGCCGTGCTCGACGAGACGCGACGCTTCCTCCGCAGCCTGGGCCGTACCGACGACCCTTATCAGCGCCAGCGCCTGGGCGAAATGCTAACTATGCACGAAAGCGGCCAGATGTGGCTGCAAGGTGCCGCGACCCACGTTGTGCTACCCGTGCAAGCTGGTACACTATTGCCCGCCCAGGTCTCCGCTACCACCACTTACGCCAACCTGATGCGTACCGCTACCGAAGAAATATGCCTGCGCACCTTGCAGCTGGCTGAGCGCTCGGTGGGCGCGCGTGGGCTGCTTCAGCCCGAGCCCTTCGAGCGCTTGCACCGCGACCTGACGCACTACCTGCGCCAGCCGGCCCCCGATGCCATCTTGGCCGACGCGGGCCGTTTTGCATTGGATTCGGATAGGCCAAGCTTCGAGCTGTGGCAGCATTAAGCTTGATATCCTAATATCCTAAACAATGTCATGCTGGCGAAGGAAGCATCTTACTTGAGTAACTAACTTCTAATATTAGCAATGCAAGCAAGATGCTTCCTTCGTCAGCATGACAGATGCAAGCATTCCAGTACCTATTTCAACCGAATTCCCCTCGCTTTTGGCTAACCCTGACTCTCCCTTTCTCTCCTACCCTTTGCGCCCGGCCAGCTACGCCGCTACGCTTGGCCCAACGGTAGTAATAGTGCCGCACCCCGACGACGAGGCGCTGGGCTGCGGTGGCCTTTTGGCCCTATTGCGCCAAGCTGGCCAACCCATCGCGGCCGTGCTGGTGAGCGATGGCAGCATGTCGCACCCGCACTCGCAGGAGTTTTCGGCCGTAGCGCGGCGCGAGTTACGCTACGCAGAATTTCGCCACGCGCTCAGCATCTTAGGAATCGATGAAAGTGATGCTAATGTGCAGTATCTGCACCTACCCGATAGCCAAGTACCTACCGAGGACCAACCTGGCTTTGGCGAAGCGGCGAGCCGGCTAGCTGCATTTCTGCAAGAAAAGCAGCCCACTACCGTGCTAGTACCTTGGCGGCGTGACCCCCACCCCGACCACCGTGCCACCAGTCAGCTTACGGCGGCGGCGCTGGCCCAACTACCACAGCCGCCGCGCCGCCTCGAATACGTGGTGTGGGCCTGGGAACGCGCCGCCTCCGAAGACTTGCCTCGGCTTGAAGAAGGCACCGGATTTCAGCTGGATATTGCCTCTGTGCTTGCTCAAAAGCAGCGTGCCATTGCGGCGCACCGCTCGCAGCTGGCCCCTGGCATTATTACTGATGACCCCAGCGGATTTTTGCTATCTGATACCATGTTGGCGCATTTTTCTCACCCTGCCGAATCCTTCATCGAAGCCCCTATGCCATGAACCAGAACCAGCCCAATACCCTGCCCCCCGATTATTTCGATGATGTGTACCGGGCCAATACCGACCCGTGGCAATTTGCCAGCAGTCCCTATGAGCGGGGTAAATACGCCGCCACGCTCGCCGCGCTGCCCTGGCCGCACTACGAGCGGGCCTTCGAAATTGGTGGCTCTATCGGTATTCTCACGGCGCAGCTGGCTAAGCGTTGCGGCCATCTATTGAGCGTCGATGTAAGCGAAGCTGCCTTAGCCCAGGCTCGGCAGCGCTGCGCCGATTTGCCGCAGGTCGAAATCAAGAAAATGCAGGTACCCAACGAATTTCCTCAAGGGCAATTCGACCTCATTCTAGTGTCGGAAGTGGGCTACTACCTCTCGCCGCCCGACCTAGCCCGCGCTGCCGACCAAATGCTGGCGGCCCTGCCCACCGGCGGCCAGTTACTGCTGGTACATTGGACGCCCGTAGTACCCGACTACCCGCAGACGGGCGACGAGGTACACGAGTTTTTTCTACAAAAAGCAGAACTGCGGCACTTATTAGGGGAGCGCCACGATAAGTATCGGCTTGATTTACTGGAGAAAATCTGAGGTGTATAAGCTGCCGCTTGGGAAAAAGTACCCAAGCGGCAGCTTATGCTACATTAATTTATGCCATAAGGCATTGCGTAGCCAGGTTAAGGCTTCGCCTAGCGGCATACGAGCTTCGCGGTAAAACCCAACGCTGGCCCGGGTACCAAGCACCCATTCCCAAAACTCACCAAACGACTTGGCGGTGTACAGCTTTGTGTGCATCTCGCCGGCTTGTAGCCCCAGCATCAATGCCCACTCGCGGAAACCGGCGGGGGTGGGTTGGCTGCGGCCTTGCCAGCAGGCCCGCAACTCGTGGCGGGCTTGCCACAGGGCGGCCAACTGGCGCGGACATTCTACGCAGGGTTCGCGCTGCTCCAGCGCATGGGCTGCCCATTCGCGCAGCTGCCACGAGAGGCCGACCTCGACGCGACCTTGCTGCCGGGCCGAAGTGCTGACGCGCACCTGTGGGCTGTGGCGCACCGGCAGGTCGTGGCGGCACAGGGCGCGCCACAGGGCTTCATCTTCGAGGTAGCGCACTACGGGCAGGCCGCCCACTTGCCGGTAGGCCGCTACGGTGAGGGCCAGGCTGGCCCCGAAGTGTTGGTGGTGGCGCGGCCAGGGGTCGTGCGGGCAGGGGTCAAGCTGGCACTCCAGCTGGTTGCGCAGCAAATAGTAAGTAGCGTCGCGCAACTGGGTGCGGCGCACGACTCGCGAGTCGGCCGTA
This sequence comes from uncultured Hymenobacter sp., assembly GCA_964251335.1. Taxonomy (GTDB): domain Bacteria; phylum Bacteroidota; class Bacteroidia; order Cytophagales; family Hymenobacteraceae; genus Hymenobacter. The sequence goes on along the minus strand of CAXUKA010000102.1, from coordinate 4,544 downwards.
GGGCATTCTTCTTGCTCCTTATCAATTAGCTCGCTGGCCTCTGGCGTACCGGGGCGCGTGAGGATGCGCCCGCCCACCGCGACAGCACCAGCAGCAATTTCGGCGCGACAGGCGGCCAGCCAGTCGGGAGCAGCCAGGGTGTCGGCATCGGTACTCAGGATAAGGCCCTGCGGGCCAGCGGTAGCTTCGAGGCGATGGGCAGCGGCGTCCATGAGCAGGCGGCGCGCCTGGCCCACGTGGGCCAGGTCTTTGGGTAGTTGGAGCTCGGCTACGTGCAGGGCCAGGGTGGGGTAACAGGCGGCTACCTGGCGCACAACGGCCGCCGTACCATCGGTACAGTTATTAGCCAGCACGATTACTTCGAGGCAACCGTCGGGTAAATGCTCGCCGTGGAGTCCAGTTTGGGCGGCCAGGGCCGCCAGCGTAGCCGGTAGTTGGTGTGCCTCATCCTTGGCCGGGATAATGACACAGGCTTGCAACGTAGCAGCCGGTGGCGGTAGCTGCCGTTGGAGCGACCTCGCCAGCTGCGCAGGCGTAGTCAGTAGTCGGACGGGGCGGGGCTGCCGCAAGGGGCGCGGCTCCAAAACTGAGGTAGCCGTGGCCTCGCGGGTAGCGTGGAAGCGGGCGGGCGTAGCGAAGTTGCTCATAGAGTAGCGGGTGTACGCCTCGCGCCCCGGCCGGGATGAGCAAATCACTACTTACAAGCACAGAAAACTCTCTGGGATAAGCTGGCAGACCCTCTTTCGCTAGCGCAATTAGCTAAAAAACAACTGGCTGCTTTGGCGCAAGATTCCTCTTAAAAATGAGGCCCGTTTTGCTAAATTCTTAGCTATTCATTAGTTCTTCATGACATTTAGTGCTAAAAAAGCCGGGCTACCCATTTAGGTAGCCCGGCTTCTCTTGGTTGGCTGCTTGTGCAGTAGTTCGGCTTAGAAGGCCTCGCCGATGGCGAAGTAGAAGCCGGGGTCGGACCCAAACGCGTAGTCGAAGCGCAGGTTCACGCGGTCGCGGCGGATGAAGTTGAAGCGGGCACCCACGCCGCCAGCCGTATGAATGCCGCCGAAGGTGTAGTCATTGATGTTGTATCCTACCTGGCCCACTCCCAGGAAAGCGGCCCCGTCGATGCGCCAGAATATATGCTGGCGCAGTTCGGCTTGGGCCGTCATCATTTGGCGGTCGCGGTAGCGCTGCTCGTATACGCCACGCATCAGGTTGGCATTGTCGTAGAGCGTGCCGCCCAGGTTGGCCCCGAGGCCAGCCAGTGCGTGCCACGGCACATCGCCCGAGTGAAACTGCCCCAGAAACTGCAAGGCCAGAATATTCTTGTTGCTGAAAATGGGCTGGAAGTGCCGAGCATCAATCTGGTAGCGCACGAAGTTGTAGTCCGAGCCGATGAACTTGCCGTTGAACATAACCTGCAAATCAAGCAGGCTGCCTTTCGAAGCACCCAGGGCCACATCGCGGCTGTCGTAGGTGTAAACCGGCCCCACGCCCGACGTGCTAAAGTTCTGGCGCTGACGCGCATCGATGCGGGGGTCAAGCAGGAAGTAGTTCTGCTGGTTGATGTTATTGAAGTCGGTTACCGGGATTTCGTCGCCGTTATCATTCACCCGTCCGTTCTCAGCCGAAATCTGGTACACCCGCGACAAGCGGTATTGCAAACCAAGAAATTGGTTTTTGGCAATGCTTTTTTGAAAGCGTTGGTTGATGATAAACAGCTTGAAATCAACAAAAGACCGGTTGCTGGTTTGCACCTGCGGCGCATCGTTGCCGGTGCCGAAGTAATACAGGCGGTTTGTGTAGGAACTCACCTCTCCATTGAGGTAGTACTTTTCGCCCGGCGAGTACACGGTGTGTACAAATTGAAGCAGATTCTGCTTTTTCTGCGTGGTCCAGTACTGCGCACGGATATTCGACGAACGAGTAATTGTATCAGTGCCCAGCCGGCCGCTCAGCAGGCCGCCCAGGCCATAGCCGGCCCCGGTTTCCTGCTGATAAAACAGCACAGGCACGGGCAAAATCGTGATTCGCTTGGGTGGCTTAGTGGTCTCGGCTTGGCCAGCTGGCAGGCCCTGGCCCCAGCCCACGAGGGCACTACCCATTAGCCCAGCCAGTAGCAGCGGAAAAAAACGCATATAGATTGAGAAGAGAAGAAGTATTTGGGGCCTCAACGGATTTACGGCCTCCACGGTTGAGGTGAGATGAGTAAATAATGAGGGAGTGATTGAGGGAGGAGGTGATTGGGTGAGAAATCTTACTCCCCCAATCTCCTCCTCCCTCAACCACTCCCGCTCACCTGCTCGCCCAATCACTTACGCCAGCAGCATGCTCAGCACGCCAGCCAGCATAATGCCCTTGCACCAGGTACTGAGCTGCCGAAAATGCCGGCGGCGGTCGGCTACCCATAGCAAGCGTACCAACAAAGCCATTGGCAGTATCACCAGCACCAGCAGCCAGGCCGCCAGCGGCCAGCGGCCCAAGGCTAGCAGCTGCGCGCTGGTAGCCAGCACCAGCCCCCCCAGCACCGCCAGGAAAAACCCGGCCACCCACTTGCTGCGCGCCACGCCCCACACCAAGGGCAAGGTGCGGCAATCGTGTTGCGCATCGCCGCGCATGTCTTCGATGTCCTTTATTATCTCGCGCACCACCGTGAGCAGCAGCGCGGCCAACGCGTAGAGCCACACCGCCTTTCGGCCCGTAAGCAGCTGTAGCTCGGGCAGCAGCACCAGCGCTGCCGTGAGCAAGCCAATGCTTACATTGCCCACCAAGGCCACCCGCTTGAAACGCGCCGAGTAGCCCCACAGCAGTAAGGCCGCGCCCAGCGTCACGAGGCCGATGAGCAGGGCTTGGCGCTTGCCCACGCCACTGAGCACGGCTAGCAGCACGCCCAGCCCGCTCAGCACTATGTGGGCCAGCATGGCCTTGCGCCGCCCCAGCAGCCGCCCCACCACCAGCCGGTCGGGCCGGTTGATGGCGTCGATTTTTACATCGTAGTAATCATTGATGATATAGCCGCCCGCCGCCACCAGCAGCGCCGCCAGCACCAGCAGCCCAAAGCGCGGAGCCAGCAGCACTTCGCCCAATGGCTGGCCGGGCAGCAATAGCACGCGCACCAGCACCAGGCTCAGCAGCATAATGGCCAGATTGGGCCAGCGCACCAGCCTTGGCAACGCCCGCAGCAGCGACCCGGCTGGCCGCCCCGCGCTTTGGGGGGGCGACAAGCCATCATCGGCAGGAGTAGCAAAATCTGAGCGAGCGAGGGGCATGCGGGGGGAATAAGCCCCGAATATACTAGCGGCTGCCACTGGCACTGCCCTGGCATAAGCTGGTAATTCTTAAGACTGGCCTAAATACAATAATTCAGCTTTTTAAATACACAAAACAAGCACCACCAAGAGACAAGTTGCTACGTAGTGGCACTGTGCCGACGAGCTATGCAACTAGTGGCCACACGGCCAGCCGCCTCCTGCGCAGACTTGTCTTCCGCCAACTAGTGCCTCCGATTGGGAACAATAAAATAATAAAATAAGGCCGGTCATAGGGGAAAGCTTGCCGTATGGAATCTGCTGTATAGAATAAAATCTCACCAAACAGTTTGCTATCCGAATTCCGAATATTGATGCCCGCTTATTTCAATTTCCTTTGGGGCAGCCGTGCGGCCCGCCTATGCCAACTGTGCTGGCTGCTTTTGTTATTCAGTTGGCCCGGCTCAGCCCAGGCACAATACTCGGGGCAGCACACCGAAAACGTCATTATGGTTACGCTGGATGGGATGCGCTGGCAGGAGATATTTGGCGGAGCCGATGCCCAGCTGCTTGGTAAAACTGCGCTGCCAGCAGCCAAGACCACGGCGCAACAGCGTCGCCAAGAGTTGCTGCCTTTTATGTGGAGTACGGTGGCGGCTCGGGGCCAGCTCTATGGCAACCGCGCCTATGGAAATCGGGTGAATGTGGCTAACTACAAGCACTTTTCCTACGCTGGCTATCAGGAGTTACTCACCGGTTTTCCTAACCCTCAGATTCACAACAACGCACCGGTAAACAACCCCTACTCCTCGGTGCTGGCCTGCATCAACCAAGTGCCAGCCTACCGGGGGCGGGTGGCCGCGTTTGCGTCCTGGGAAGTGCTGGCCCCCATCCTCAACGCGCCCTGTGCCGATTTTCATATCAATGCCGGCTGGCAGCCCGCCCCCGATAGTGCCCTCACGCCCCGCGAGCGGCAGCTCAACGCCTACTTGGCTGGCTGCCCCCGGCCGTTTGCGCAAGAGCGCACCGATACGCTCACCTTCGCCTATGCCTTCGAGTATCTCAAGCGCGAGCAGCCTCGGGTGCTCTATGTATCATTTGGCGATACCGACGAGCTGGCGCACGAAGGCCGCTACACCGACTACCTGAAAGCTGCCCACTCGGCCGACCGCTGCCTGGCTCAGCTTTGGGCGTATATCCAGGCCACGCCGCAGTACCGCGACAAAACGACCCTACTCATTACTACCGACCCCGGCCGGGGCAAGGGCCGCTGGTGGACGGGCCACGGCCTGCAAGTAC
>CAXUKA010000101.1:0-17591 GCA_964251335.1 uncultured Hymenobacter sp. | reverse complement strand
GAATAGGGTTGATTACGCCGAGAGAGTTGACATAAGAACGGTCTACGTTGGTGTACTGGCCTGTGCTTTGAATAACGTAGATAGAGCCATCGAGGTTGCTCATATCGCCTGGTGCTACTTGGCTGTAGTCGAACGGCGAGGGGTAGGGATTACCTAAGAGCTGCCAGCCCGACTGCGCATTTGCTGCTGCAATTTGTGCAGCCGTACCAGTAGTGGCAACGGAGCGCAACAGATTGCCTTTCGTGAGGTCGCCAGAGAAGGGCGTACCTACAAAGTCAACCAATGAGGAAGCGCCAATATTGACGGCATAGCCACGGCCTTGTTCCAGTGGAGTAGACAGCGCCAAAGGCACTTGGTAGCCCCGCTCAAATACGGTGTAGTTGATATCCGTTCTAACTACTCGCGCTTGGTCGTAGTTATATACCGTGGGGAACGGCCGGGTGGTCTGAGGGGTCAGGCTATTGTTATAAACAGTAGCCTGGCTGATTTCGGGAACGAAGCCAGGAGCCGCTAAGTCACCTACCGTGGTGGTCACCACCGGCGAGCTGTAATGGCGATAACCCAGGCCCGGATTAATGCTGCCATCAATGTAGCGCTGTATCGTAGCGTTGCTGCCAGGAGTAAAGATACCCCCAGCGTTTACTACGAAGGCTGTTGCATCGGGGGTAGAAAGCAGTGTGAGCGTGATGCCAGCATTAGTCGTCAGGTTGCCAGTGAGCATCAGGCGACGAGCAAGATTAATCGAACGGTTGAGGGTAGCACCACCCGTGCCTATGGTTAGGTTGCCTAGTGAAATGGTAGCTGTGTTAGAGCCATCAAGCAGCTGATTGCCGGTACCAACCGTAGCTAGTTCGCCATCGCCACCAAAGAAACCGTTGGCAGACAGCGTAGCTCCTAAATTCAGCGTGCTGCCAGCCGTAACCGTCAGAGAAGCACCAGTGTTAATGGTCAAATTGTTGGCTCGGCCCAGCGCAGTAAGGATAGGCTGGCGCGTAACAGTGACTACTGTAGTGCCTGCGGCGGTGACAACCGGGACAGTTGTGCCGTTTATGGGAATGATTACGTCATCCGTTGCAGCAGGCACCGATTGAGGCGACCAGTTGCCAGGTGTAGTATACGAAGTACTAGTCGCGCCCGTCCAGACGGTTTGGGCCTGAACAACCGTGACAGTGAAAAAGGCGAGACCTGCACACACAAATGTGTATAGAGGCCTATTGAGTAAGCGAGTAAGCATGCTCATGAGTTGGTTGGGTAAGGGTGAATGTGGGGGAAAAAGTCGGAAGGATTACTGGCTGGGTATACTATAGAATGTAGGTTGCCAGTGACATTGGTGTTTTAAAGTAAGAGTTTGTTTCAGAAGACGTTGTCGTTTTTGATGAATACTTGTTGAGCCGTTAGAAGTACAATCTTTACATCGAGCCAGAATGACCAGTTGTGCAGATAGTGAATGTCAGCATTCACTCGCTTAGCCATGTCATCAAGCTCCTTGGTTTCGCCCCGATGGCCCGATACCTGGGCTAGTCCGGTGATACCCGGCATAATCAGGTGGCGGTCCATGAAGTTGTGAATAGACTTCGCGTAGTCCTCAGTATGGCGTACCATGTGCGGCCGTGGTCCTACGATGGACATCTCACCACACAGCACGTTAAAAAACTGGGGTAGTTCGTCGAGGCTGTTTTTACGAAGAAAGGCTCCAATTTTGGTGATGCGGCTGTCTCCTTTGCTGGCCTGCAAGCTGTTAGCATCAGCGTTTAGAAACATGCTTCTAAACTTGAGGCAGTAAAAGGGCTTGCCATTTTTGCCGGTGCGCAGCTGCTTAAAAAAGATGGGTCCTTCTGATTCCAGTTTGATTAGAATAGCGATGATTGGAACCAACCAGCTAAGCAGTAAGGCAATGACAAAGGCCGCAAAAACAAAATCAAAAGCCTGTTTTCGTCGGAAAGTCTTTGTCGCCTTCGAGTACCTGATGTTAGGCGGCGCATACGTGTACTCGGGCAGCGCCGCTGCATTGTCATACGAAAGCAGCATAGGGTTCTGGTACTGAGTAAAGTGAAATCATATCTTGATACGTCAATATTAGGTATTGGAGATTGATACGCCAAATAAAATCAGAAAAAAAAATTGTTAATTAATGAAAAAATTGCATTTTTTTAAGTAATTATCCGATTTTGTGCAAAAATATATAGGATACATATATGGACTGTATGGTGTCATCGTTGAGATGCTTATGTAATAGTAGCGCTTATAATTGTGCTTCAGTAGTAGATAGTAGGATTCTTTCAATGAGGAGTATGCCGCTAAGTAAATAGGATAAAAAAGGAAGAAATTTTTTTCTTAAAACGTGTCATAAAGACGTTGAACGCACTGGTACATAGTCTGTATAGTGCTCATATATCTTTCACTCATTGAGTGTGATTAGCTTTTCGAATCTTCACGACACGATAGCTGAGTGCAAGGCATCAGCCAGCCTTGTAGTGCAAAGCCATAAGAAGCTGTTAATATTGGATGCGGTAATCGCGTTATAGCTCAGGCCTTACTGCGTGCCAGGGGCAATAGATTACCCACTTTTTGTAGTGCAACGCACTAGTAAGTGAAGTGACCGCTTTACTGCCATCGATATCTTTTAAATGCTCAAAAACAGCTGTGCCTGGCGTAATTTACCGACCGATTTGCCCCATGGATAACGGTCCGCTACTGCTTTACTAAGTGGAGCAGCGATGGCATTTAAGAGGCTAAATGAATGCCTGAGTATCGTAGCATGCGGATAAAAAGGCCTAGCCGCCGTAGCCGAACAAGCCGTGTTATTGAGCATGGAGTGCAGCAGATATATGATAGCTGATAGCCAGTGGCTTAGCCAGCCCTGCCACGGCCAGCGCGTATACGGCCGTGAAGCTGGCCGAGCCGACGCGGCTGATAGGCTTGCCATCGCGGGCGTAGGTGAAGTGAATCTGGGCTGCTTGGTCAGGCGTGATAATTTCTACTGCGAGCGGTGCCAGTTCAACAGTCCGAAATACCAAATCGCTGGCTACAAGTAACGCAGCAAAACAGCTGCAATTTTTTCATGGTTGAGATAGGGAAAAAGGTGAGAGCGAAGCCACGTAGCCTGAGCATAGCTATGCCAGCAGCGCTAGAATATGTAGCCTGCGGAGTACCTATTCTCTGCCTTTTTCGCGCCTCAGTCAGTGCTAGACTGTTCGTTGCTGAAGAGATAACCCCTAAAAAAGCCGGGCGAAGCGCATTGTTATGACACAATGCGCTTCACCCGGCTTATACTGCTTCCGGCTAGGTCGGAAGGAGCTTATTTATTTACCATCAGCTTGCTGGTGGCTATGTTGCCCTCGGCAGTAGTGGCCTGCACCACATAGAGGCCGGTGGCGAGGCCACTCAGGCTAAGCGTGCGGCTGCGTTGGGCAGTAGCCTCCTGGCGCACGAGGCGGCCCGTGAGGTCGTACAGGCGCAGGCTGGTAGGCTGGGCCGTTTCGATGGTGACGGTAGCAGTTGGGTCAGCCGGATTGGGGTACACGCTCAGGGCCAAGGCGGTGGCCGCCTCAGCGGCGGGATGAGTAGCCAGCACGGTGCGGTTGCCGGGCAGGAAGCTGACGATGCCGCCCCCCTCGGTGCCGATGTAAAGCTCGGGATTGCCATCCTGGTTGAGGTCAGCCACGGTTGGGGCATAGTGCAGAATCTGGCCCTTGCCCAGCCGAATATCCTGGTAGCTGCCACTGAGGCTATTGTACTGGAGGTTGGTGCGCTCGGTGAGCTGCGCGCCCTGGCCAAGGAAGTCACTGTAGAAGCGCACAGTGGCGTTGCCATCTGTCGTCAGCAGGTCGGGGCGACCATCTTGGTCGAGGTCGGCCACGGTCGGACTCAAGCTAATAAGACGGCCGCCACTAGTATTACGCAACATCCCATAATCGTTGTTGGCCAGCGTGAACAAGCTGTTGACCGGTACATTGCCTACAAAGCCCTGGTTGCGGTAGTAGCGGAGACTATAGCCAGGCTCGGTTATATCATTGGTACCCAGTAGTAAATCGACGTAGCCATCGTTGTCGACATCGAAAAAACACGGAGTATCGCCGGCCGTGGTGGCTATTGCCCCACCGCCGGGCGGGCGGAAGTAATCGCTGCTGGCCGGGTTGAAGCTGGCAGGCTGCCCAGCGGCGGCCGTGTTCAAAATAAAGCGCAGCTGGTTGCCCGTACTTGTGAGCACCGAGTACACCAGGTCGAGTGCCCCGTCGCGGTTGAGGTCAACCAGTGCCGGACGCAGGCTCTCAAACTTGTTGGTGGGCGTGAGTGCCGCTGTGGCTGCCAGGCCCAGGTAGTCATCCGACATAAGGCGGAATACCGGGCGGTGCGCCGTGCCTACGTTGCGGTAGTAGTTGAGGCTGGCGCGGTAGTAGCTATTTACCAGGTCGCCCTGAATGCCCACCAGCATATCGGTGAGGCCATCGCCGTCGAGGTCGCCGAAGGTCGGGGCTGCGCCCTCGCTCAGGTCGAGCATGTCGTTTTGCAAAAAGCCATCCGATACCTGCTGCGTAAAGCTGGGTATGCCACTGGCGCTGCTGGTATTGCGAAACTGCCGCACCGAGTGGCGCATGCTCACGTGGTCGGCCGAGTTGTCGACTTGGTTGGGCACTACCACTAAGTCTTTCACACCATCAAAGTCGGTATCAATCAAAAACGGCGCTGGAAAAGTGAGCGTGGGCAGCGGCGTAGCCAGCGGAAAATTGCTGCTAATATTGGGAGCGGTGAAGAGCGCCGTTGTATTGTTGCCACTATTAATAAGGCGCGTTAGCTGCGGGCAGTTGTCACGGCCATCTATCAGGTCGAGCACGCCGTCGCCATTGAGGTCGGCCAGCACAATGTTGTGGCCTTGGCTGTGCGTGGTGCGGTCTGCCGGACCGCTGGGCCGCAGGGCCAGGCACTGCCCCGCCCCATTGGGAATGTACGAGCGGCAATCGGTGCACGCCTGAATAAGGCCCCAGTAGTTGCTCACCTGCTGCCAGGCTCCAAGGTTGGTGCAGCTGCCCGTGCCGGTATTCAGGTACAGCTCCATGGCCGTCGAGCCGATGTAGTCATAGCTCAGAATGTCAAGCCTGCCATCACCATTTATATCCTGAATGGCGGGCATGTTATAGTAGCCCGTATTAATGTTGAGCGACAAGGTAGGCGAATATGCAAAGTCGAGCTCGTTGCTGGCCAGCTCAAACTTGATACTGCTCGTCGCCGAGCCTGTGTTGTGAAACACGCGGATATTGCCGCCGTTGGCATAGGTGAAGATATCGACCTTGCCATCGCAGTCGTAGTCGCGCATGGCCACCCAGCTCTCCAAGTCGTCGGGGAAGGCATTCTCGTACATCGGCGCGTATTGCCAGCGCCGGCCGGTGCCCGTGGCAGCGGCCACATTCAGGAACGTATAGCTGCGCCGGCTTTCGCGGTCGAAGGCGTAGAGGTCGGGCTGCCCATCGTAGTTGAGGTCGATGCTGCCAAACTGCGGCGCGTTGAGGCCGCCAGCCCAGGCGTGGGGCAGCGTGTCGGTGCCCTGCACGATTTTGGCCACGCTGCCCATCTCAAAGCCAAACTGAGTACCCGAGGTCTGGGCCAGGCCAGGCTGGGCCACCCCCAGCAGCAATAGCACAATGGGAAGCAGATACTGTAAACGAAAAGTCATGAGCATAGTAGAAATGCGCACTGGAACTGTGTCAATTAGCAGCAACCAATAGTGCACAATGAAGGTTCGGGCCAGACTGGCAAGCTACGCAGTAAGTGCTTAATTCTAAAAAAGATACTGCAAAAATGAATGGTGAAGAATGGGTGATTTGATGACAAAATTTGGATAAAAGCTAGTGTTAGGTAAATTTGTAAATAGCATAACTAGCTGTTTATTATGAAATTATCAATTACTCTTGGATTTTTGCTATTGTTTGGGAATGGCATTGCCTGCGCCCAGACGCAGACATTGCCTTCGGACAGCTACGTGACCGAAATCGTGACCGATTACGGCGGCTTTTGGCGTAGCGGTACGGGGCTCAACCTCAATTACCTGCTCAATACAACTCTGCCCGATAACTCGCACCAGCTGTTGTCTTTCACGGTGAATGGCCGGCGCTTTGCCACGGGCGTCAACAACCAGCTGCTCGCCAGCAAGGGCTTGTCGTACATCAATACGCAGTACCAGGCGCTGCCCGTTGCGGCCCTGAGCAGCACCATTACCAGCAATACCAAAATCGGTCTGGGCCAACTCTACGATTTGGTCGACAACGGTCCCAGCTCGCCGCCCCCGCCCAACGACTACGCCAAATACCTGGCCGACGGCACCCAGGGGCTCGACCTGGGCACGGGTGTAGCCAACCTGCCGGTCGGCACGCTAAGTTTTGCCATTCAGGTCGACCAGAAGGCCATCGGCGATGGCGTGCCTGATGTGCTTATCACCCAGATTGCCTCGCCCGATGCGGTGGGCGACATCTATAAATTCTTGGATGCCAGCGGCAACCCTGTAGGCCAGCCGGTGAGCGTAGTATTTACCAACGTACCCGTGGTGGGCAACTGGACTGTCGATTTTTACGAAGCCTCGCAGACGCTGATGGGCCTGCTAGCAAGCTTCACCAAAACGCCCCGCCCGCTGCGCCTGTGGGCGGCCGATTTTTCGGTCTTCGGCCTCACAGCCAGCGATTATAGCCGTATTAAAACCTTCCAAATTGTCCTCAGTGGCAACAGCGACCAGGCCTTCGTAGCCTATAACTCCAACGCCCTGAGTTTGACGCCGCTGCCCGTGACACTCACCGCCTTCGACGGGGTGGCCCAAGGCAGCCGCGTGCACCTGAGCTGGCAAACCGCCAGCGAGCGCAATGCCGACGCCTTCGTGGTAGAAGCCAGCACCGATGGGCAGGCTTTCGGGCCAATAGGCCGCCTGGCCGCAGCTGGCACCAGTAGCCAGGCCCATCAGTATCAGTTTGACTATCAGCCCGCCCAGCCTGGGCTTGGGTACTACCGCCTGCGCCAGCTCGACCTCGATGGTACGGCGCATTTCTCGCCGGTGGTGGCGGTGCGCACCGGCGCGGCGGCCGTGGAGGTATTCCCGAGCGTATTTGACCAAAGCCTTACCGTGCGCCTGCCCGCCTCGGGTACCACCGAGCTTACCCTGCTGGCCCCCGATGGCCGCGTGCTGCGCCAGCAACAACTGGCCGCCGCCCCGGCTCAAGAAATAGCTGTGCCTGACCTGTCTGCGCTGCCGCCTGGCCTCTACCTGCTGCGCACCGTGGTAGATGGCCAGCCCAGCCTGCACCGCGTGGTGAAGCAGTGAACTGGTGAGGATACAGCCGAAAAGTTTCTCTCATAGCTCCGCTCACTACCTCCCCATTTCACCACAGCGCCCCACCTTTGCGGCGCAATGACTTCGACTCCCTCGCCCCTCTACGCCCGCTACCTCGCCGCCCAGGGCCAGGTTAGCACCGATTCGCGCCAGCCTCAGCCGGGCACGCTGTTTTTCGCCCTCAACGGCCCGAGCTTTCGTGGAGCCGACTTCGCGCCCGGCGCGTTGGCGAAAGGTGCCAGCCACGCCGTGGTAGATGACGAAGCCCTGGCCACCCAAGACCCGGCTCGCTATACCTACGCCTCCGACCCGCTGGCCGCTCTGCAAGCGCTGGCCCTGGAACACCGCCGCCACTTTGCAGGGCCAGTGCTGGCCGTGACGGGCTCGAACGGCAAAACCACGACCAAAGAGCTGCTAACCGTAGTGCTGGCGCAGAAGTACAACGTGCTGGCTACCATCGGGAATCTTAACAATCACATTGGCGTGCCGCTGACCTTGCTGCGGCTAAAGCCCGAGGCGCATGATTTCGCCGTGGTAGAAATGGGGGCCAATCACCAGGGCGAAATCGCGGACTACTGCCAGTGGGCCGAGCCTACCCACGGCCTCATTACTAATATCGGCAAGGCGCATCTGGAGGGTTTTGGCGGCGAGGAAGGCATTGCCAAGGGCAAGGGCGAACTGTTCGATTACCTGGCATCGCACGGCGGTACGCTGTTCGTTAATACGCTCGATGCCAAAATCCCCGCTGTGGCGGCAGCCGCCGTAACGGCTAGCCCCGCTCACCCCGCACCGATGCTGGCGACCTATCCCAGTCCGGGCGATACGTACCACACCACCTTCCTCAAGGCCGACCCCGCGCTGCACCTGCGCCTCGGGGACGGCACCGAGGTAGCCGTCCAACTCACCGGCGACTACAATTTCCCAAACTTGGCCGCCGCCGCCGCCGTTGGTGCTTTCTTCGATGTGCCCGCCGGGCAGGTAGCTGCCGCCCTGGCCGCCTATAACCCCCAGAACAATCGTTCGCAGCTGGTGCACACCACCCACGGCAACGACCTGATACTCGACGCCTACAACGCCAACCCCAGCAGCATGGCCGCCGCGCTACGCAGCTTCGCGGCTCGACCCGCACCAGCTGGGCAGGTGCGTTTGGTTATTCTAGGCGATATGTTCGAGCTGGGCGAAACCAGCGCCGCTGAGCACCGCGCCGTGGGCGAGCTGCTAGCCGAGCTACAGCTACCCAACGCCGTACTCATCGGCCCGCTGATGCAGGCCGCCGCCGAGGCGTACCCCACTGCCCGCTATTTCGCCGACAAAGCCGCCGCCGCCGAGTGGCTGGCCCATCACCCCGTGGCTGGCCAGCTGGTGTTGCTGAAAGGCTCGCGGGGTATGGGCCTGGAAACCTTGCTGCCGCTGCTTTAATCAGCTAACTGTTACCTGACCTAAAACGGGCTCTCCAACTCGGCCAGCGTGGGCAGAATAGCATCTTTGGGCGACACCAGTGCCTCGCCGCTAAAGCCCCAGTCGATACCCAGCGCCGGGTCATCCCAGCGCAAGCCACCCTCGGCGGCGGGGGCGTAGTAGTCCGAGCATTTGTAGAGAAAGAGCGTATTGTCTTCCAAGGCCACGAAGCCGTGGGCAAAACCGACGGGCACGTATAGCACATTGCCAAGCGCGGCTGTCAGCTCTACGGTGGCATGCTGGCCGAAGGTGGGCGAGTCGCGCCGAATATCAACTACTACATCGAGCGCACGGCCCTGCGCCACGCGCACCAGCTTGGCCTGGGCGTGGGGCGGGCGCTGAAAGTGCAGCCCGCGCAAGGTGCCCGCCTTGGAAATGCTCTGGTTGTCCTGCACCCAATCAATGTGCGGCAGGCCCAAGCCTTCCATCGTGCGGGCGCTGAACGATTCAAAGAATGCGCCGCGGGGGTCGCCAAAAATGCGGGGCCGGAACTCAAGCAGACCGGACAGCGAATGAGAAATAACTTCCATAAGAGCAGGTAAAATTAGGGCTAGTGACCAGCTTCTGCTACGGCCTGCAAGTATTCGCGCAATACCAGCTTTTCATCAAACTTCTCTTCGGCTAGCTGGCGGCTGGCTTCGCCCATCGCGGCAAGGCGGGCGGGCGGCAGCTGAGCCACTTGCAGCAGCTTGGCCGTCAGGTCGTCGGCCGAGCGCACTTCGCAGAGGTAGCCGTTGTGGCCGTGCTGCACAGTTTCGCGGCAGCCAGGCACATCGGTGGTTATGAGGGGTTTGCCGCAGGCGGCGGCTTCGAGCAGTGTTTTGGGGGTGCCTTCGCGGTAGGAGGGGAGCACCACACAATCGGCGCGGTGCAGGAGCTCGGCCACGTTGTCGGAGGTGCCCAGGTAGTCTATTTGGCCTTCGGTCAGCCATTGCTCGAAGGTGGTGCGGGGCACGCCCACGCCACCCGCCTCGTCGATGCTGCCCAGCAACTGCAGGCGCACCTTGTCGGCCCCCAGTGCCGCGCGCACCTGCCGGGCCGCCTCGAAGTATTCGACTATGCCTTTCTCGTACAGCACCCGCGCCACCATGAGAAAGATGAACGGCTTATCGGCGGGTTTTTCACCGGAGACTTTTGGCTGAAACCGCTGTAAGTCAACACCCGAGCCGGGCACCAAACCCGTGCGCTCGGGCCGAATTAGGCCGTAGCGGATGAACAGCTCCCGGTCGTCGTTATTCTGAAAAAATACCTTGTGCGGGAAGCGAAATGCCAGCCGATAAAGCCCCCGCGCTACCTTGCTCACCAGATTCTCGATGAGGAACACCGTGCCCAGGCCGCTCACATTATTAATGCTGGGCACGCCCGCCAGCTTAGCCGCCAGCGTGCCGTAGATGTTGGGCTTAATGGTGAAGTGCAGCACCACGTCGGGCCGCTCACGCTTGTAAATAGTTAAGAAGCGGCGCGTTAGCTGGGCATCCTTGAGCGGATTGGTGCCCTTGTTTTCCATCAGGATGGGCACGTAGCGGCAGCCAAACTCACTTTCCAGGCGCGCCGAGTAGGCGTCGGGCGGCGCAATGGCCAGCACCTCGTGGCCCGCTGCCTGCAAGGCCTTGACCAAGCCGCGCCGAAAATTCCAGATATTCCAGGAAGTATTAATAACTACAGCGACGCGCACTTGGGTAATGGGTGAATAAGTAAAGGCGTGAATGAGTGAGCGGTCGGCAAAGCGGTTGAGCATTCACTCATTCGCTCACTCGCCCATTCACTCATTGTCCGGCACAAAGGTCGGGCACGAAGCCGACGTGCGCGTTGCCAGCAGAACTACGACGCTTACTTTCGGAGCGGTTTTCGTGTTGTGCTACCCGATGAAGTATTGTAAAAACATAAGCCTGCTGCTGATTTTGTTCGGTTCAGGTGTTGTGGCGCAGGCAGCCCCGCCCGCGTCCGGCCAGCTTATTTACCAAAAAAACTGTGTTCGCTGCCACGGTAAAGATGGCCGCCTGGGCCTCAATGGTGCCCACGACCTTACCAAGAGCAATCTGAATGCTTTTGGGCGTACTTATCTGGTTACGAATGGGATGGGTAAAATGCCGCCTTTCCAAAAAGTATTGACCGCCAAGCAAATAGAGGAAGTAGTGGCGTATTCGATGACACTGAAGTAGAAAAGTAGCTTGGCCGCTGCAAGTCCGGGCGCTTGCACAGCGAGCATGGGCGTAATCGAACGCCTGCCAGCGTAGATGCTCACTGCGCGAACGCTTTAGCTCGCAACGGCCAAACTACTGACCGTGGGAGTACTAAGTGCAAGAAAATCCTGTTACTTAGCGTTATACTTCTACATCCTAATTTCTGCTTTCATGAAACACGCTTTCCTTTTGGGCGCGCTGCTGGCCCTGGGCCTGCCCGCGCACACTATTCTGGCCCAAAAAGCCGCCCCACTGCCGGCCGGGGTCACGCAAGTGACTTCAGTCGAAGGCATTACCGAATACCGGCTGCCCAACGGGCTGCGGGTGCTGCTCTTCCCCGACCAGTCGAAGCCCACGGCCACCGTCAATATCACCTACCTGGTGGGCTCGCGGCACGAAGGCTACGGCGAAAGCGGCATGGCCCACTTGCTGGAACACATGGTGTTTAAAGGCTCGACCAAGCACACAAATGTGCCGCAAGAGCTGACCGAGCACGGTGCCAGCCCCAACGGCACCACCTGGTACGACCGTACCAACTACTTCGAAACCTTCTCGGCGACGGACGAGAATTTGAAATGGGCGCTCGACCTCGAATCGGACCGTATGGTCAATTCCTTCATCGCCAAGAAGGATTTGGATAGCGAATTCAGCGTGGTGCGCAACGAGTTTGAGAGCGGCGAAAACCGCCCCAGCCGCGTGCTCATGGACCGCGTGCTGAACGCGGCCTACCTCTGGCACAACTACGGTAAATCGACCATCGGCTCGAAGGAAGACATTGAGCGCGTGCCGATTGACAACCTCAAGGCCTTCTACCAAAAGTTCTACCAGCCCGACAATGCCGTGCTGCTAGTGGCCGGCAAGTTTGACCCCGCCAAAACCCTGGCGCTGGTCAATCAATACTTCGCGCCCATCCCTAAGCCCAGCCGCGTGCTGGCCGCCACCTACACCACCGAGCCTGTGCAAGACGGCGAGCGCAGCGTGACCCTGCGCCGCCCCGGCGACACCCAGGGCCTGGCCGTGGCCTACCACGTGGTGGCCGGCACCCACCCCGACTACGCCGCCACCGATGTGCTGGTGGATGTGCTCACCAATCAGCCCTCGGGTCGCTTGTACAAAGCCCTGGTAGAGAATAAGAAAGCGGCCAGCGAATGGGGCTTCACGCCTACGCTGCACGACCCCGGCTTTGCCTATTTCTACGCCGATGTGCGGCTGGGCCGCTCGCTCGACTCAGCCCGCACGGCCATGTTTGGGGCGCTCGATGGCATCGCGCAGCAGCCCATCACGGCCGAGGAAGTGGACCGCGCGAAAACCAAGCTGCTCAAAGATGTGGAGCTGCTGTTTCAGAAAAGCGATGAGTTGGGGCTGACGCTGAGCGAGTACATGGCCACCGGCGACTGGCGGCTCATCTACCTCTACCGCGACAACCTGCGCAAGGTGACCGCCGCCGACGTGCAGCGCGTGGCGCTCACCTACCTCAAGCCCAGCAACCGCACGGTAGGCGAGTTTATTCCCGACAATAAGCCCGACCGCACCACCGTACCCGCTGGGCCTGATGTGGCTTCGCTGGTGAAGGGCTACAAGGGCGAAGCTGCCATCGCTGCTGGCGAAGCCTTCGACCCGTCGCCCGCTAACATCGACACCCGCACCAAGCTCGGCCAGGAAAAGAACGGCTTGAAATACGCCCTGCTGCAAAAGCAAAATCGCGGCAATGCCGTGAATGCTGAAATAAAGCTGCGTTACGGCTCCGAAACGGCCCTCACCAACAAGCCCATGTTGGCCTCGCTCACGGCTTCGATGCTCGACCGGGGCACCAAGACGCGCACTTACGCCCAGATTAAGGATGCCTTCGACCAGGCTAAGGCACAGGTGTATTTCTACGGCGGTGGGCAAACGGCCAGCGTGGCCATTCAGACCGATAAAACGCACCTGAACAGCGTGTTGGATATTGCGCTGGATTGCCTCCGCAACCCCACCTTCCCGGCCGATGAGTTTGAGAAGCTGAAGCAGGAGCGCCTGGCCCGCCTCGAAACCCAGAAGCAAGACCCGCAGAGTATGGCCTTCAACCTGGCCACCCGCCTGAGCGAGCCGTACCCCAAAGGCCACCCGATGGCCACGCTGTCGTTTGACGACCAAATTGCCGCTCTCAAAGCCCTGAAAGTGGAAGACGTGCGCGCCTTCTACAAGCAGTTTTACGGCGCGCAAAACGCTACGATGGCCGTGGTCGGCAGCTTCGATGAGCCTACGCTGCGCCAGCGCGTCGATAAGCAACTGGGCACCTGGAAAACCAGCACCGCCTACACGCGCATTCCGCTAAAGATTTTCCCCAGCACGGCCCAGAGCCAAGCTTTGCAAACCAATGACAAGGCCAACGCCATGTTCGTGGCGTCGATGAAGTACCCCATGCGCGACGATTCGCCCGACTATGCGGCGCTGTATATGGCCAACTATATCCTCGGCGATGGCTTTCTGAACTCGCGCCTCGCTACCCGCATTCGCCAGAAAGAAGGCGTGAGCTACGGCGTGGGCTCGTACATGTATGCCGACGACAACGACGAAGTGGGCAGCTTCATGTCCTACGCCATCTACAACCCCGACAACTCGGCCCGCCTCGAACAGGCCTATAAGGAAGAAGTAGAGCGCCTTATCAAAGATGGCGTGACGCCCGACGAGCTGAAAGCCGCCAAGTCGGCCGCATTGCAAAGCTTCCAGGTACAGCGCTCCGACGACCGCAACGTGGCCAGCACCTGGGCGCAGTACCTCACCAAAGCCGAAGGCCGCACCTTCACCTACGACGCTGAATTGGAGCGCCGTATCGCTGCCCTCACGCCCGAACAGGTGAACGCTGCCGCTAAGAAATATCTCGATTACAGCAAGCTGACCATTGTGAAAGCCGGGGACTTTGCGCGCAGCGCAAAGCCGAAGGCTACGGCACCCTAACGTAGGTACTCCATCCCCGGCCCCCCTTCGGGAGACAGGAGCCTTTCGCTCAGTCAGTGGCACAGTAGCAAAGGAGCCCTTGGTGTACTACTGAGGGCTCTTTTACATTTATGAAATAACCGAAATTCGTTTTGCTTCCCTCTCCCGGAGGATTCCGCGCATAAGGCGGCGTGGGCCGGGGGTGGAGTCAACGTGTTAGGGCTATCTATACCATGGGTTCGTATAAAGCGATACCCACACGAGCAGTCTGTTATTTATTCAACGATTCTGCCATATTTGGTGTTAACTATCCAGCGCGCCCAACCCGCGCACTCTCTGAATGTCAAAATCGAAAGACAACAACGGCAAGGGCAGCACCCGCCACATCGGGGCTACCGACTACACGCCCGCCCGCCGAGATGCTAAGCTGAACCAACTGCTCAAAACGAAAACCTACGCCACGGCCAAGGAGCGCGAAACCGCCGTGCTCGTGAGCGTGCCCCCGCGCCGCCAAAACGACGCCCAGACCACCGAATACCTTGATGAGCTGGCCTTTCTAATTGAAACCGCCGGGGCCG
Organism: uncultured Hymenobacter sp.; assembly: GCA_964251335.1. Classification (GTDB taxonomy): domain Bacteria; phylum Bacteroidota; class Bacteroidia; order Cytophagales; family Hymenobacteraceae; genus Hymenobacter. The sequence goes on along the minus strand of CAXUKA010000101.1, from coordinate 3,144 downwards.
AAGCCACCAAGCGCTTCGTGCAGAAGCTCGAAAAACCCGACATCCGCACCTACGTGGGCGAGGGCAAGCTGGCCGAAATCAAAGCCTGGGTGACGCACGAAAAAAGCAGCATGGTCGTGTTCGACGATGACCTGTCGCCCTCGCAGCTGCGCAACCTGGAAGCCGAGCTGAAGGTAAAAATCGTGGATAGGTCGCTGCTTATTCTTGATATTTTTGCTTTGCGGGCCAAGTCGGCCACCTCGCGCACGCAGGTCGAGCTGGCGCAGTACCAGTACTTGTTGCCCCGCCTAACCGGCCTCTGGACTCACTTGGACAAGCAGCGCGGCGGCGTGGGCATGAAAGGCCCCGGTGAGACGGAAATCGAAACCGACCGCCGAATTGTGCGCGACCGCATTGCCTTCTTGAAGGAAAAGCTTGAAGACCTCGACAAACAGCCGCACACCCACCGCAAGACGCGCACTAGCAGCATCCGGGTGGCGCTGGTGGGCTACACCAATGTGGGCAAAAGCACGATAATGAACCTGCTCGGCAAGGCCGAAGTCTTTGCCGAAAACAAGCTCTTCGCCACCGTCGATGCCACCACGCGCAAAGTGGTGCTGGATAACCATGTGCCTTTTTTGCTAAGCGACACGGTTGGGTTTATCCGCAAGCTGCCCACCAAGCTGATTGAGAGCTTCAAAAGCACGCTCGATGAAATCCGCGAGGCCGATTTACTGATTCACGTGGTGGATATTTCGCACCCGGCTTTTGAGGAGCACATAGAAGTGGTGAACGAAACGCTCCGCGAAATTGGCGCATCGGACAAGCCGTCGTTGCTGGTATTCAATAAAATAGACCAGTACAAGCCGGACGCTGACCCGATACCGAATTTCACCGACGACGAGGCCGATGCCGAATTTCCAACTGATTTTTCGGAGCCCGCGCCGCGTCCGCCGCTCGAGCAGCTGCAAGAAACCTACATGGCGCGTCTGCACGACCCGGTTGTATTTATTTCGGCGCAGCAGAAAGAGAATATCGAAGCCTTGCGCGAGCTACTGGGCCGCAAAGTGGCTGAGTTGTACCAGATACGGTACCCGTACAGCAACCACCAGTATGGCGCGGTAGCAGAGTAGCCAAAGGAAATAGGAAAAGCGGCTGGTGCAGATGCATCAGCCGCTTTTTTGTGCTCAGGGCCGCGACCTTTGTCCTATGCATACCCTCGAACAGCTGCGCGCCGGCCAACTGGCCGGCATCACGCGGCTCGACCTATCGGCTGGCCTCACCGAGTTTCCCCGCGAAATATTCGACCTCGCCGACTCGCTCGAAATCCTCAATCTCTCGGGCAACGCGTTGTCGGATCTGCCCGACGACCTGCCGCGCCTGCACAAGCTGCGCGTCCTTTTTTGCTCGGATAATCAGTTCACGGCCGTGCCCGAGGTGCTGGGCCAGTGCCCGCAGCTGAGCATGGTTGGCTTCAAGGCCAATCATATACGCACACTGCCACCCGCCGCCTTGCCAGCGCAGCTGCGCTGGCTTATTCTGACTGACAATCAGCTGGCAGAACTGCCGTCTGAAATCGGCAACTGCCACCAGCTGCAAAAGCTGATGTTAGCTGGCAATCAGCTCACTAGTCTGCCCGAAACGCTGGCCCAGTGCACCAACCTAGAGCTCCTGCGTATTGCCGCCAACCAGCTCACCGAGCTACCGGCTTGGCTGCTCAATATGCCCCGGCTGAGCTGGTTGGCCTACGCTGGCAATCCCTTTGGGGCGGCGGCCGAGGCGGCCGTGGTGGCACGGCACCCTATTGCGGCGATTCCGTGGGCGCAGTTGCGCATCGAGCAGCAGTTGGGGGAGGGCGCATCGGGCGTCATTTACCGGGCGGGGTGGCACCGGGGTGCGGCGGTGCTCACTGAGGTAGCCGTGAAGCTTTTCAAGGGAGCTGTAACCAGCGATGGCCTGCCGCACAGCGAGATGGTTGCTTGCATCAGTGCCGGCCAGCACGATAATCTGATTGCGGTGAAAGGCAAAATCGACCAGCACCCTACTGGGGCCGATGGGCTGGTGCTGGAGCTTATCGACCCGGTGTTTCGCAACCTGGCGGGACCGCCTAGCCTGGCCTCCTGCACCCGCGATGTATATGCGCCAAGCACCGTTTTCGGCCTGAAAGCTGCGCTTAAATTGGCGATTGGCATTGCCTCAGCGGCGGCGCATTTGCACACGCAGGGTATCATGCATGGCGATTTATACGCCCATAATATTCTCTATACCGAGGCGGGCGAAAGCCTGCTGGGCGACTTTGGCGCGGCGTGTTTTTTCGACCCGGCAGACGTAATTACCGCCGAAGCTTTGCAGCGACTGGAGGTACGAGCGTTCAGCTGTTTGCTGGAGGAATTGCTAGCGCATTGCCCCGAGGCAGTGGCGGTGCCGGCTACCTATCAGGCTTGGCAAACGTTGCTGGCCCGCTGTGCTCAACCCAACGCGGCGGCGCGGCCGCTATTTACCGAGATTAGCCAAGCGCTGGTGCAGCTAGCTAGCCATAGCTAGCTTACGGCTGGCTGTTCATCGCTCATTGATAATTGCTCATTGCAAGTAGTTTCGCCTTATGAAAACGCTGTACCTGATGCGCCACGCCAAGTCGAGCTGGAGCTTCGATGACCTCACCGACCGCGAACGCCCTCTTAACGACCGCGGCCGCCACGATGCCCCGCAGATAGGCCAGGCTTTGGCCAAGCGTGACATTCACCTGGACCTTATCGTGAGCTCGCCGGCTGTGCGGGCGCTGAGCACGGCCGTGCTTGTGGCGCGCGAACTGAAATACCCGCACGACACTATCAAAGTAGAGCCCAGCATCTACGAGGCCGATTTGGATACCTTGCTCGATGTGATTCATGGCCTGCCCGATGAGGCCAATGCGGTGCTGCTCACCGGCCACAACCCGACCATGACGGACATTGCCAACTACCTTTCGCCCTCGCCTCTGAGCGGCGAAATGCCCACGGCCGGCATCCTTTGTCTGCGTTTTCAGGCCGAGCACTGGGCCGATGTGAAGCGGGCCAACGCCGAATTTTACTTCTTCGACTATCCTAAAAACGAGAAGTGACAGGTTATTTAATAGGTATCATTTGCCGATTGACAGAACTGCTGGGGCGGGCTGCTGCGTAGAAG